>NZ_JAACSD010000017.1:0-72252 GCF_009994065.1 Shewanella vesiculosa | reverse complement strand
TGTGGGGTCTCCCCATGCGAGAGTAGGTCATTTCCAGGCGCCAAATAAAACAGCAAGGCCACTCTAACCGAGTGGCCTTTTTGTTTTGTGCCTTAAACCTAAGCAATTAGTCAGTGTGGCCAGTATGCCCATGCGAGAGTCGGTCATTTCCAGGCGCTTAATTGACATGAAAGAGTCGTGAAACAGCCCGCTATTATGTAGCGGGCTATTTTACGTCTGTAACTTAAGATATTTAAGACTGGTAGGATACTACTGTGCGTAATTCAGAAAAATATCTGAATTTTATATGTAAAACCAACTGACTATTAGTCTTTATAACTTATAACTGCTGCTTTGCTCGCATTAAAATAGTCTGCAATTGACTCGATGCTAATAGTGTTCAAAACAACTTATGCATTATTAATTTTTTGTTTTAGATCGTATGCGTCTTCGGTTACAACACGCTCAAGCACTTCAATCCGTTTACGTAGGGCGCTTATTTCATCATGTAGGGCTTTATTGTTGGTTGCTTGGTCTGTTGTGGCACGAGCTTGGCGCTCTCTAAGTTTCATTATGCTCACGATAAAACTGCCCAAAATAGCCAAAATTGGGATCAGTAATGCCATTGTTGCTGGGTTCATAAAATGTCCTTATTAGTCTTATTAAATAGCCTGTTACTTTGCTAACTTCGTTAAATTAACCTGCAATAGACCAGCTATTAACGCTAGTAAAACAAATGACTAGTTTGATAGTGGCTAACGTCTAAATTTATGATCTTTATCACCATATGCTCATCTCTTATCCTGAGTGCAGATTGATGTGTTTTGTTGTCTATTATTGTGACGACTTCAATCAAAATTACCAGTGACAAAAGTCATCATTGTGAAATCAACTTAATACCACTGATTATTATCTAAAATAGTTATTTTTTAGTTCACTGATTTTATAGTCTATTTTAATATTTTTATGACTTAAATATTATTTTTTCACCTGCGACACTTGTTATATTTTCAGTCATCCATATATATAATTATGTAGCAGGAACGATTAACGAAATGCTCGATTGAGGTTTCAGTAAACTTGCTAACACAGTGCCGGAAGGACTGTAAACTCGTAACACCACTAACATAAATAGTGGTCATCTTTACATATTGCTTTAGACAAGGGTATGAACATGCGTAATTTTAATATTTCTCCAGATTTAACTCCTCTTTATCGAAGTGCGATTGGTTTTGATCGTTTAGCGCAACTTGCTGAACATGCAGCAGCCAATAATGCTAACACTGGTTATCCTCCTTATAATATTGAGCTTTTAGGTGAAAACCGTTATCGGATCACTATGGCTGTTGCAGGTTTTTCTATGCCTGAATTAGATATCATGAGCGAAGGCGAAAAATTGTTAGTTAAAGGCAATAAGACTGCTAAAAGTGACGAACGAAAATATTTACATCAAGGCATTGCTGAACGAGGCTTTGAACGCACTTTCCAACTAGCTGATCATGTGCGAGTGATTGGCGCGGACTTAGAACACGGTTTACTCAATATCGATTTGATTCGTGAAATTCCAGAAGCGATGAAACCACGTAAAATTGATATTGTCGCAACAAACACGCTCGGCTAAACCTTTATTGTTAGCTTGGTGTATATGTGGCTTAAGTGTAATCTAATATTTAAGCCATATTCACAACCTTTAGTGTTATCTCACTCCCCCATTTTTAGCTTATTGCTTACGCCTAGTTTTTTACACTAGGCTTTTTTGTGTTCAAAATTTATTAGTCTAATCGTTATTCTGTGTCTTGGTTGTTTAATAGCACCGGTCCTGGCCCTTGTTTAGCGAGCAAATCATCAGGATTATACAGTGGACAGTTTTTCATCGATAAACAACCACAACCAATACAACCTTCTAATAAGTCTTTTAATTTTTGCATCTTAATAATCCTTTGGGTTAGTGATTGTTTCCAAGCATTCGATAAATCAGTCCAATCTTCTTTAGTCGCTGTTCTTCCACTGGGTAGACTCGCGAAAGCAAGGTGTATTTCATCCAGTGATATCCCTAATTGCTGCGCCGCTTTAATGAGCGATATTCGCCTAATAACGTCTCGTGCATAACGACGTTGATTGCCTTGATTTCGCCAACTACTGATTAAGCCCTTTTGTTCATAAAAGTGGATAGCGGACACATTGATCCCACAACGCTTTGCAACTTGGCCAACACTTAATTCTGCTTCCATTATTATTCCAACTATTTTTTATCATTTTGGCAAAAATAATCCTTTACCTCAAGTTAACTTGAGGTATTAAGCTGTGTTGAATTATTAATAAGGAGATAAGAGATGCGATTAGAACATTTAAATTTAGTAGTGAATGACTTAGACGAGTCATTAGTATTTTATAAAGCCGCATTTCCGCATTGGCGAGTGCGTGGTGGTGGCGAATCTATTTGGCATGGTACACCAAGAAAATGGCTACATTTTGGTGATGATTATCATTATTTGTCGTTAAATGATTCGGGGACAGGGAAAGCTCGCGATCTCAAAAGTAATGCATTAGGTTTGGCACACTTTGCCTATGTAGTCGATAATATTGATGCATTAGTGGCAAGATTGGCCTTGGTCGGTTTTGAGGTGGCGATCATCGGTGGTCATGACCCTTTTTATAAAAGCCGTTACTTTATAGACCCGAACGGGTTTGAAGTCGAATTTGTTGAATACTTAACCGACATACCTAGTGAACGAAATCAGTATGATACTGAGTAACTAGTAACTGTTCATACTAAGTATTAATCAGCAAACAGTCGCCAGTAACTTTTAATGGCCAATCACTCAACATTAACTGCCATTGAGCTTATAGATAAAGCTCAATGGTTTAGGTTTAGTGGATTTTAGTAAGTTATCGATAAGTAACTGTACAGATAGCTCAATTATAAGTAATCAGATAAATCGCTATTAGCCGCTATCTCTACTTCTTGTTGCTTACCATGGAATAAGTAAGCTACTTCATTGCCAATTAACCGTAATGTTTCATCTTGACGCCATAGGGCGCTGCCTTCTTGGATTCCGATAACCGGCGTTAAAGGATCAACTAAGGTAAATTCTAACAAGCGTTGCGCGCGCGTTTCACCATTATGACCCGGCAGCTGGTAATTAGTGTAATGCGGATTTAATTGAAACGGCAGTATACCTAAGGCGGTAAATGATGGTGGTTCAACAATTGGCATATCATTGGTGGTACGAATGCTGGCTCCAGTAATGTTTGAGCCAGCACTCCAGCCAATGTACGGCATACCACTTTGTACTTGTTCACGGATTAAATGGACTAAGTCGTAACGATATAATTCGTTAAGTAATTGAAATGTATTACCACCGCCAACCAAAATTCCGGCCGCATCTTGAATTGCTTGTTTTGGGTCGGCAAATTGATGAATGCTATTAATGGTTATTGACAGTGGTTCAAGTGCAGTCTGTACTTTTGTCAAATATTCATCGTAGCTAACACTGACTCCCGCATAGGGAATAAATAGCCACTGTTGCCCAGGTTGGGTTAATGGACGAATAAGCTCGACAGCATGAGTTAAATAAGCAGAGTCACCGACGCGTGAAGCACTCAGCATTAACGCATTAATGGTCATAAAAAGTCCTTTTTGTTCATTGTTTTCGACAGTTTAACAAAGATTAACCATTGTCGACACAGAGTTTGTTTCTGGCGGTTATTTTTCAGTTTCAATTAATCAAACCTCCCTAGACTCAGCTCGCTTGAATTTCAAGTCTCTGTTTTGTCAGCTCATAAAAGAGTATAAATTTTTTTTAATACAACTAAGCTTGAATTTAAATTTTTTGGACATATTATGTCTTTAGTAACAATGAAAAATCGGCACTTTTGCCATACAGGAGCTTAAATGAAGCGTATATTTTTGTTGATCGCAACCAACTTTGCCATATTACTGGTTGCTTCAATTGTAATGTCTATTCTTGGGGTTAATACCTCAACAATGGGTGGACTGTTAGTATTTGCTGCCATTTTTGGTTTTGGTGGTTCGTTTATCAGTTTAGCCATTTCAAAATGGATGGCCAAGAAAACCATGGGTTGCGAAGTCATCACCCATCCTCGTGATAATATGGAGCGTTGGTTAGTTGAAACAGTTGCACGCCAAGCAGAAAAGTCTGGTATTAAGATGCCTGAAGTTGCTATATACCAGTCACCTGAAATGAACGCCTTTGCTACAGGCCCAAGTAAAAACAATGCCTTAGTCGCAGTGAGTTCAGGTTTGCTTTATGGCATGACTCAAGATGAAATTGAAGGCGTACTTGCACATGAAGTAAGCCATGTGGCAAACGGCGATATGGTGACTTTAACCTTAATCCAAGGCGTCGTGAACACCTTTGTTATTTTTGCTGCACGTGTTGTCGCTGGCATTATTAACAATTTTGTTTCTAGCAATGATGAAGAAGGTGAAGGCCTAGGCATGTTTGCTTATATGGCTGTGGTATTTGTGCTTGATATGTTGTTTGGCATTTTAGCTTCAATGATTGTGGCTTACTTCTCACGTATTCGTGAGTTTAAGGCCGATGAAGGGGCGGCGCGATTAGCAGGTAAAGGCAAAATGATTGCTGCGTTAGAGCGTTTACGCCAAGGTCCTGAATCTGGTGCTATGCCAGCTCAAATGTCGGCTTTTGGGATTAACGGTAAACGTTCAATGGCTGAGCTAATGATGAGCCACCCTCCATTAGAAAAACGTATTGCGGCATTGAAAAATAGCTAATATTCAGAAAATTATCGGGTTTATGTCGGTAAAATAGAAAGGGAGCCTTTGGGCTCCTTTTTTGTTTTTTATGCATTAGGAATGATTGAATTGGGAGCTTTAATCGGTTACTTGTAGTGGGTTATTGCATTAATCACTCTAATCGATGACATATTGTTGTTTTATCACACCCAATAGGATAGTTTCAGATATGATCTGATCTCGCAATAATATTGCAAATAATGTCGATAAGCATACTCTTAATGTATACAAATATGCTTATAAGAACATGAGTCAACCAACACTATTCAGGAAATTGATATGCTGAAAAAAGCTATTTCTCAAGCGCAATTAAGAGAATGGCAGCTAGAAATAAACGATATTTCTGCCGAGTTTCGTCTTGCTATCATTTTTTATCAGGCCAATATTGAACTGAGTATTGATGTTATTTGCACAAGTCAAAATATTGATAAAAATACCCAGCAACAGCATGAGTCTAGTGTATTACAACATCTCAAAGCGACCCTCACGCATAATGTCACCACCCTCGATCAGCACTCGTGTGTCTACCACAAACTTATTCGTTCAGCCCAAGGCACTATTATTGGCGTGATAAGCTTTAGCACTCAAGAGAAGCCGCCGTCTGAAGAGGTATTAAGTCAAGCCTTATCGGCTATGCAAATACGCATAGCCGATATGCTAAGTAATGCAATCCGCTATTATATAAGCTCATTAACGATCGATTCTCATGCGAGTAAGCCAGTGTCTCTTGATGTTGATTTACAATCCTTTATTGATGCTTTTGAAGAGCATATTTGGGTAAAAGACACCAATGGGCAATATGTTTCATGTAATAAAAGTGTTGAGAGAGCTTGGCGAAAATCAAAAGAGCAAATTCTGGGGAAGACCGACTTTGATTTATTTGATCAACGCACTGCAAATGAATTTATTGAGAGCGATAAATTAGCCATCAATAGCGGAGCTTCCGTAGTGGTGTCTGAATGTGAAGAAGTCGACGTCAACTTTAATAAAGTCTGGCTCGAAACCATTAAAGCCCCAATTAGCAATGCTCAAGGCAAATTAACTGGGGTTATTGGAATGACCCGTAATATTGCCAAGCACAAAGAGGCTGAAGAACAACTTATTCTAGCCGCGAGTGTGTTTCAAAATGCTGTAGAAGGTGTAGTGATAACCAACAGTGATGGAAATATTACTGAAGTTAACCAAGCCTTTACTGATATAACGGGTTACAGTCGTGAAGAGGTATTAGGTAAAAATCCGAGATTACTTAATTCCGGTCGTCATCCAAAAAGCTTCTTTGAGCGTTTGTGGAATACGTTACTTGTTCAAGGTAAATGGCATGGTGAAATTTGGAATCGTCGCAAACATGGGGCGATATTTCCACAAAAGATCACTATTAGTGCCGTTTTAGATAAACAAAATATCATTCAGTATTATGTGGCAGTATTTGCCGATATTTCTGCTCAAAAACAAAATGAAGAAAAATTAAAAAATTTAGCCTATTTTGATCCGCTGACACAGCTCCCAAACAGAATGCAATTTATGTCATTGCTCGAGCAAGAGGTTAATCACTCTCATCGGGCCAAAAAGCAGCTGGCGATTGTGTTTTTAGATATCGACTTTTTTAAGCACATTAATGACAGTCTAGGTCATGTTATTGGCGACGAAATTTTAGTTGAGTTAGCTAAACGTTTATCTTATGCCTTATCTGATTTTGATGTGTTAGCCCGTCTAAGTGGCGATGAATTTGTCATCATGCTGCCTAGTATTATGGGGACCGATTCTGTCACCTCATCAATTGATCGCATTCGCAGTGTGTTTGAGCGTCCGTTTATACTGGATAATTCTCAATCTGTAAGGCTAACTGCCAGTATGGGCGTTGCTATCTACCCCAGTGATGGCGATGACCATGACAGCTTATTACGAAATGCTGACTCCGCTATGCACCGTGCTAAATTGGATGGGCGAAATAATTACGCTTTTTATACCGAGTCAATGACCAAACAAGCAGCAGAACAATTAAAACTGCAAACGGCATTGCATCAAGCATTAGTTAATGAAGATTTTTATCTAATGTATCAACCAAAGGTTAAGTTATCCGATTTAAAACCAAATGGTTTTGAAGCCCTTATTCGCTGGCACGATACGGCTCTAGGTCAAATTTCTCCTGCTGAATTTATTCCATTAGCCGAGAAGATTGGTTTGATTTGGGACATTGGTTTATGGGTATTAAAAACTGCCTGTTTGCAGGGGGTTGAGTGGTTAACTCAAGGCAAAACATTTGAACGTATTTCCGTTAATGTGGCGAGCTTACAGCTACAAAGGAATGATTTTGTTGATAAAGTACGTTCTATTTTATTAGAAACGGGATTACCTGCGAAACATTTGGAATTAGAGGTCACCGAATCTTGTATGATGAATGATCCTGATGCAATTATTCGTGATTTGAAATTATTAGGTGCTATGGGAATAGCCTTGAGTATCGACGATTTTGGTACAGGTTACTCTTCTCTGAATTATCTCAAAAAGTTACCAATTGATAAGCTAAAAATCGATCAATCATTTGTGCGAGACATTCCTCATGATACCAATAACACCGCCATAGCTAAGGCGGTAATTGCATTGGGTCATGCCCTGAATTTACAGATTATTGCAGAAGGGGTGGAAACCGTCGAACAAGCCGATTTTTTGCGGCTTAATGGCTGTGATTTGGTTCAAGGATATCTGTATAGCAAACCGCGACTACCACAAGATCTTAACGAGTTTTTACCTACGATCCGTAACAGCAATTTACCTAATGAAATTAAAGTAAAGTAACAAAAATGCAGCTTACAGAGTGTGTAAGCTGCTTTGCCATTAACATTACGACTTTTAGTACTGCATTAAGTGTAAATATCTAGGTTCACCGATGTTGAATCACTGTTGGCCATTTCGGTGTTATCACCATTATAAATACTGCTTGAAGCATCAGCTAAACGTGTTTATAGAGTCATTTTGTTGCAATTTATTAGTCTGTTAGAAGCTTGGTCTCTATCATCCAACATTTGCGCTGCTCTGGTATAAAATAAACCGTTTATCTCCAACAACCTGTGATCACCTGAGATAAAAAGATCCTAGTTAATGTTTTATGTAAATGCATTAATTCATTGCTCACTACATTAAAACTTACTCCTCCTTTGGGTGTCGTAATTCCCCTCGCAAGCTTTTATCTCGATTCAGGTCTATTACTACGATTAGACTAATTTATTACATTTATCTTCGATGTTTACTCGCTCATAGCTTGGCTTTTGTTTAGAATGTCGTTGATATCATTTAGAGTATCAACGTGACCTTTTACTGGCATTGAATCGATTGGCGGGTTATGACTCATTGCGAATAGCATGTGGTAATTCCCCCGTGAATATTAGACTAAGAGTTGATAGTCGGATAAATGCTGATCACGTAAGATAGACCTTCCACTGGCATGCGCCGTTAGGAATACATTTATACTGAGGTGGACTGTTTTTCTGCCTAGGAGCATTAATGCAACTGTTTGTAAAAGATTTAACTGTAATCGATTTTTCTTACCTTTGTCCTGTTCGAGGCATGGTTGGTGAAAGCTGGATTGTCGATGTGCTATTAGATGGTGGCTTGGATGAGCAAAATATGGTGCTCGATTTTGGCAAGGTTAAACGCATCATCAAAAACACCATTGATGATGTAGCCGATCATCGCCTGTTAATCCCTACTGCTTGTAGCGAAGTGCGCTGGCAGCAGAAGGGCGACCGGGTTTGGATGGATTTTAGCAGTGACAAAGGTGACATACATTTAGCCTGTCCTTCACAAGCATTTGCGCTTATTCCTTCAGAAGTGATTGACTATGAAAGCGTCAATGACTTTTTGAAGAAAGCCTTACGTGAAGTGTTACCGGAAAATGTCCAAGGCATCAGCCTCACATTACGCAGCGAAGTGCTCGATACCCCGTTTTACCATTACAGCCACGGATTACGCAAGCATGACGGCAACTGTCAGCGGATTGCCCATGGTCATCGTAGCCCAGTAACGGTATTTGAAAATGGTATTGCAGAGCCCAAATGGGACCAATATTGGGCAGAACGTTGGCATGACATTTACCTCGGCACCGAAGAGGATTTAGTGTCGGTAAAAACCCTAGAATTGTCTAAGCAGACTAAAATCAGCGACGAAACACACTATGGTTTTCATTATGTTGCGCCTCAAGGTGATTTTCAATTAGCAATGCCTAAGCATTGCTGTGACTTAATTCCTCACGACACTACTGTTGAGATGCTTGCTGAATACATGGCAAAGACATTGGCCAGTAAAGAGCCTAAAAGTCATTTTAAAGTGATTGCTTACGAAGGTATTGGCAAAGGGGCCATTGCGGTAAGGGGTTAATCAAGTATTATTAATGGGCTGCCTTAAGGTGGCCCTTTTTTTATCTTTTTGTCGCGATTAACAAGGAATGCGTTTCGATTATGTTATTAAAAAATACCATTTTAAAATTGATATTAACAGCAGCAATGCTGGTGGTCAGCTTTTGTGGCTTAACGGCTAATTCGGTTGCCGCTGTGACCTTTCAAGGCCAGTTTGAACAAGGTGCTTTAGTGCGCGGGGCTGTGCCAGCCGGCAGTAAGGTTTTGTTGAATGATCAAGCAGTAAAAGTCACCCCAGACGGTCAGTTTGCTATAGGGTTTGATAGATACGCGAAAAAAGACCAAGTATTTAAAGTGATCTACCCAGACGGATTAACAGAAATTAAGCCGTTAAAAATAGCCGCAAGAGACTACAAAATTGATCGGGTCACCGGCATAAGCCAGAAAATAATGAAACCGGATCCCGTCGCTCAAGCGAGGGCTGCTAAAGATGCCAAACAGACTCGTGCAGCCAGAGACTTATTTAGTCAGCAAGATGCATTTATGCAAACCTTTATTTGGCCTGTAACAGGCAGAATTTCAGGGGTATATGGTAGTCAGCGCATATACAATGACGTACCCGGAAATCCACATTTTGGGGTTGACGTTGCCCGCCCAACAGGCACTGTAGTGGTTGCGCCTGCAGACGGCGTTATAACCTTAGCTGAACCCGACATGTTTTATTCTGGTGGCACTGTGATTATTGATCACGGCTATGGGGTGAGCTCAACATTTTTACATTTAAGTAAACTGTATTTAAAAGTGGGTGACAAAGTGGCGCAAGGCGATAAAGTCGCTGAAATTGGCGCGACAGGTCGAGTGACTGGGCCACATTTAGATTGGCGCTTAAACTGGTTCCAAATGCGCTTAGACCCTGTATCGATTGTGCCGTCTATGGCGACTGTGTTAGCCGCTCAGAAAGCGGCTAAGTAGTGTTGTCTGTATAGAGTCAGAGCCTTTTTTGACTCTATAATCAACAGCTTTACGGGTATCTGTAGAGCATTATTTATGCCTCTTTGAGCCATAGCTTCAGCTGCGCGACTCACTATTTTCTGCTTACTGCATAAAGGAAGCTAGTTATGATAAAGCGAGTTGGCAACATCGAGATCCAACTGAAACACAAAGCCACATGTCATTGTGGTGCTGTTGAACTTGAACTTACGCTACCCAATGGTCTTGAAAATCCGAGACGATGCGATTGTTCAATTTGTCGTAGAAAGGGGGCGATTGTTGCTTCCGTTAAGCTGGATGGTATTCGAGTGGTAAAAGGTCAAGATGTGTTGAGGCTTTATCAATTTAATACTCATACTGCAAAGCATTATTTTTGCTCACTCTGCGGTATTTACACTCATCATCAACGACATTCAAACCCAACTGAATATGGCTTTAATATTGGGTGTTTAGAAGGTGTTAATCCATTTGAGTTAGGTCACATTGTCACTGGCGATGGTATCAATCATCCTGCCGATCGGAATGTTTAATATTACGTCCATATTAACCAGTCATTATCATGGATATCTCCATTGGTTATTAATGGTAATATTTTGTCAGCTTTAGACGTAATGTGACTGAGTGTTATGATAGGAGATCGCAATGCTGCGATGGTTTATATTATTGATTAGCGTCATCGTGTGTTTGAACGTGAATGCTACTATCAATCTGACGTCATTAAGTGAAAAGGGCATAGATAAGTGGCACCCTAAAGTGTTTTCCGGTAAATCAATTTACTCCATCGTTGAGTATAAAGGGCGTTTGGCACTAAAGGCACTTAGTCATAATGCCGCGTCAGGATTAGTGTTAGAACGCCAAATTGATCTTATGGTAACGCCTTACCTCAACTGGAGTTGGCTCGTCGAAAAGCAACTGCTGCAGTTAAATGAGCGCAGTAAAAAAGGCGACGACTTTGTTGCTCGAATTTATGTGGTTATTGATGGTGGTTTTATGGTGTGGAATACCAAATCATTAAACTACGTTTGGTCGAGTAATCAAGATCAGGGCTTGGTTTGGGACAACGCTTTTGCTGGCTCAAGTGTTAAAATGCTCTCTATTAGAGGTAAGGAAGCGCAGAAGGGCAGATGGTATCCACAAAAGCGCAATGTATACCAAGACTTGATTGAAACCTTTGGTGATAAAGGCAGTGATACCGCTAATCGTAAAGCCTATCAATACATCGATATCATCGCGATAATGACCGACACAGATAACAGTGGTAAACAAGCTGAATCTTATTATGCAGACATCATATTTAGTGAAGAATAGAAACTTATTAATTAGCTGTTTAAATAAAATAAATTCAATAAATACAATGATTCGCAGTGTATTATTGCTAGTCATTAAGTCATTAAGTCATTAAGTCATTAAGTCATTAAGTCATTAAGTCATTAAGTCATTAAGTCATTAAGTCATTAAGTCATTAAGTCATTAAGTCACTTTAACGATTTTTGAAAAGTATAACGTTCTGATTTACATGTTAAGGGTTAACTTATTTTAGCAAGGAAGATTGATGAACATGAAAAAATGGCTCTGGAAAATTACCGCAATATTATTTTAGGCGTATTTCTACTGCTTGGTCCTGAGTTAGCCGCTTTGGCCTTGTTTATTGATTTTGTCAGTCTTGATGTTTTCTTATTACTTATTGAAGTACAGATAGTGGCAATGAGTGGTTATTATTTTCACACTTGGTTTAAGCCAATATTGATGCCGATTTATCGCTTATTACTTAACTGTGATCCATATTTTTTTATTCCAACAAGGGCCCTAGTGAACAAGTATCCAATGGTTTTGTGCCATACAGTCCCCTTTTTAATCTTGTCCATTATCTGTGCCACAGTTGCTAAGCCTATTATTGATATGAGTGACATTTACTAAGTTACAGTTACTGATAGCTCGTGCAGATGATTTAGCCCTGATTCAACCGCCAGCTTATCGTATCGACCGTTATAGCAGTGGACTAAAAAAGTAAAAAAATTGTTCCACTAATCGTTTGAACAACGGTCGTTTGCGCCACTCCCGCGCATCCATTTTAATTGAATTGGCCATATATTGATGTTGGACTTGACTGAGAGATTGAGTAAATTCTAAATTTTCTACAGAAAGCGTCACTTCGAAATTGAGCCACAAACTGCGCATATCAAGGTTAACAGTACCGATTAAGCAGTGGTGCAGATCGATTACCACTGATTTTGTATGCAAAAAACCGCCACAAAAACGATGAATATTCACCCCTGAATTGAGTAATTCACCAAAGAATGATCTGCTTGCCCATTCCACCATCAGTGAATCATTTTTATCGGGGATAATTAAGTTAACTTGCACACCGCGCAATGAGGCAGCGGTTAATGCAAACAGTAGGTTCTCACTGGGTACAAAATAAGGGCTAGTGATGGTGATACTGTGTTTGGCTTGATAAATACTCAGTAACAACACCTGCTGGATCATGTCCTCTGGCATGCCGGGTCCAGAAGGAATAACTTGCACCATATCAGATTTTTTATGCCCATCTGGGTGGTAATCAGGTGGCTCGGGTAAAATTCTTTGGTCAGTTTCAGTTTCCCAATCCCACGCAAAAATACAATTAAGTACTGGCACATTAGAACCGGTAATTCTTACCATGACATCGACCCATTCACCCACGCCAGCGCTTTGGTTAAAATATTTAGGGTCGACTAAGTTCATGGAGCCTGTATATCCGATTTGGTTATCGATCACCACTATTTTACGGTGAAGTCGCAGGTCGAGTCGGCGAAAGAACATTCGTATCGGAGAAACTGACAACGCCGAGACAATAATAACGCCACCATCACGCATCCGTTTTGGCCACTGGCTTTTAAAAAATGTTCGACTGCCCGCGGCGTCGAGCAATATTTTTACTGCAATCCCACGTTCTGCTGCATCAATCAGTGCTTGGGCAACCTGGTCTGCCAGTCCGCCTGGATACCAAATATAGAACTCGAAATGAATTGATGTCTGCGCTTGTTGGATATCTTGCAGTAAGGTCGTTAAAATTGTTTCTGGTGATGATTTAAGGGTTAGTTGGTTGTTTGACAACGTCGGAATACCAAGGCGGTTTTCGCATAACTGGCTAATGTTAATCGTATAGTCATTTACATTTTGCGGACGAAATTGATGAGTTGTAAACAGTAGACTGAACCATTTTCGATAGGGCGTGTACATTTCTTTGGCCCTGACGGCCCGCTTTTTCCCAAGGTTCATCTCACCCACGAGTAAGTAAAGCACAACGCCTAGGATGGGGATCACATAGATAAGCATCATCCAAGCTAACGAAACCCCGACGGATCGCCTTTTATAGACAATACGGGCGGTGATCCCGGCAATAATTAACCAATAGGCTAATACGCTGATTATCGTTAATATTTTGTAAAGCTCAACCATAGCTAGCCAGTAGACCAATCATGTAGAAAAAACATGCACTTATCATATCAGCTTTTTAAAAGATTTGATTTACCCTCATCCATCTGTCTAGCTGGGTATATTAAACCGTTTGTTTTATTATAGTGGGGCCAGTGTTAATGATATTAGCCTTGATTAAATCAGCAGCAATAAAATGAGCATTGTTGAAGCTCAGGTTATTTAAGTTGTTGTTAAGCAGGTTAATATCATTCAAGCTTTTGTCGAGTTTTAGACATTATTTCAAGTCATTAGAGGGAGTTCACAATCGCTATTTTTCGCTCAAAGTCAGCATCCCCACTGCAACCTAAGCATAAACTGCTCAGGCTTATTCTATGGAGCAGTATTGTTGTCGTCATACTTTCAATGGCGACAGCTAGCCTTATGGCACAGTTTATTCACTTGGCGACAGATCCCCGGGTGATTAACAGTCCACAAGGTTCATTTACGGCTCAATGCGTTACTGCCACTCCTGAAGCGACTTTGGATATTGATGGTCAATTGGCTGTCGCGAGCTGGAATATCTATAAACAACAAAATTCCGGCTGGCAAACGTTGTTAAGCCAGTTAGCCAGCCAGAATCAGTTATTGTTGCTGCAAGAAGTGAAGTTATCAGATGAGTTTGAGCAATGGCAGCAGCAAAGTCATCATCAATTGGCAATGGTACAAGCATTTCGTCAAGGTGAGACATCACTTGGGGTGATGAACCTGTCTGAGGTTTCTGCGCGTCAAAGTTGTGGCTATTTGACGGCTGAACCATTGATACAATTTCCCAAGTCGAGCCTGTTAAGTTATTTCCCTTTGTCTAATGGTGACACTCTGCTGGTGGCCAATTTGCACAGTATTAACTTTGAGTATGCTCTAGACAGTTATGCGCAGCAGTTACAGCAACTTCTACCCGCTTTGCAAGCTCATAAAGGGCCAATCATTTTCGGCGGTGATTTAAATACCTGGCGCCAAGCCAGATTGTCTATGTTAGCTCAAATAACCAACACATTAGGGCTTAAGGCTGTCATCCCTGTAAAAGATACTCGAACAACAGTGATGGGTTATCCCATAGATCATCTTTATTACCGAGGACTGACTTTAGAATCTGCACGGGTAATCGATACCGAAACATCAGATCATCATCCTTTATTAGCGCAGTTTAGATTAGGCGGAAATTAACAATTTTGTTTTAAATGGCGACAAGTTTATTTGTACGTAAAACAAACCATTTTTGGGGCATTTGGCTGTGTGATAGTTCTATCGTTCAGGAGTTAAGATCAATCCGTCCTTACCAGATTTTTAGAGCATAAGGTTGAGGACCATGGAATAGTGCAGTGATTGGTGTCATTGACTTAGTGTTTTTGGTTAAGTAATTGAATTAAAGCATTTAATTAGTTAATTTGTTTTTTGAATTATCTAGGAGGCCCTTTGATTTAGGGCAGTAGCATCGCTATTTAGTTAACAGTTTTGCAAGGGTTAATATTCCAGCCTCTAATAGGCTACCTTTACGATAGACAATCGACAACTGAACATGCTTTGGGCCATGGCTCACTGGCGTCATAACGAGTGACTTTTCATAGCGGCTTCCTGTCACCATATTCTTGCCAATAATCGTGTAGCCCAAACCCGCCGCAATACAACCTAAAACACCATCCGCACTGCTCATCACCATGAGCTCATCATGACCTCGTCCAGCCTTTTGTTGCCAAATAAGGGCGTGTTTTCTATAGCCACAGCCTTCATCTCTGACCAATAATACCGGATCATGTTCACTCTCTAGCGGCGTGACCATGATCAATTCTTCTTTCACTATAGGGATAACAACCAGTTTTTCATGTTTAGGTGCATTACCAATCGCGGCGCAGTCAACTTTATTGTTTAGTACCGAAAACACTAGTCTGTCGCTGGTATCGGTATAGATTTTGGTGCGAATTTGAGAATGATTAAGCTTGAGTTGTTTGAGGGCCAGAGGCATGTGAACCGCTGCGAATGTTTCTGGCATACCAACTCTTAACTCATAGCTTCCTTTATTGCGTAAAATGGCTGATGTGGCCTGATATTCTAACTGCAAAATTTGATCGGCATATTCGCAAAGCTGTTGTCCACTCGCTGTTAACTGTAACTTACGACCAATAATATTAAATAGTTTGGTATCCAGCTCTCTTTCGAGCTTTCTAATTCGGTTGGTGATATTAGATTGAACCGTATGCAGTTTATCCGCTGCGCCTTTAATACCTTCTTCATCGACTACCGCTTTGAAGGTTTTTAGTGTCAAAATTTCCATATGGTTCTCTTAATAAGAAGTATTTATTCTAAATAATTCAATTTTTAAGATTAGCAGGTTAACGTATTCTTTGTTAATTATTTATAATTCAAAGTGGTTAACATGCTAATGGCGTTAACAAAATTTCGAGTATATTTTGCCGGTATCAGTAGTTTAATTGTGACTGTTGGTGTGGCTAGATTCTCTTACAGCCTGTTATTACCGATAATGCAGGATGGCGCAGGTTTAACTGAACTCGGAGGCGGTTGGCTCGCTAGCACTAATTTTATGGGGTACATGAGTGGGGTATTGCTTGCTGCTAGCCTGCATAACATGAACTATAAATACAACTTGCACCGGCTGTATCTTATATTGAGTGTGCTCACTTCAGCAGCAATGGTAATGACCACGGATATGGTCACTTGGGCGGTATTACGATTTATTGCCGGAGTTTGCGCTTCTGGTGGCTTTATTATTGCCTCTGGTTTGATATTAAAATGGTTAGTTAAACATCATCACCGTGCTGAATTAGGGATTCACTTCTCAGGTGCTGGGCTAAGTATCATTATTACATCATTACTGGTTGAGTTCATGTTGACAATATCAGCCGACTGGCAGCAACAGTGGTTGGCATTAGCCGTTATGGCGGCAGTATTTGCCATCCCAGCATGGTTATGGATGCCACCCCCTTTTATTGATGGTCAAGTAGGGGGTACGGCTAAAGATACTCCTCCAAGCAAGGTGTTTAAATCGCTGATGATGTTGGCTTATTTTTGTGCAGGTTATGGTTATGCTGTTAGCTCTACCTTTATTGTTGATATTGTCGAGAGGGTTGAAGGCTTACAAGGGCAAGGGGGATTGGCCTTTTTATTAGTTGGATTAGCAGCAACTCCAGCAGCACTTATTTGGGATCGAATTGCGCGAAGAACAGGTTATATTAAAGCGTTAATCATTGCGTATATTCTTCAGGCCATAGGGATTATTCTTCCAGCTATAAATGACTGCTTACCTGTGGTGATCTTAAGTGCATTAATGTTCGGCGGGACTTTTATCGCATGCGTTAGCATGGTATTAACAATGGCGGGTAAGTTTTATCCTAGTAACCCGGCTAAGTTTATGGGGACTATGACCTTGGCCTATGGTGCGGCCCAAATTCTTGCGCCTGTATGTACCGGGTATCTTACTGAAACTTTTGGCAGTTATGATATTGGGCTATATGTCTCTGCCGCGATAGTGATGATTGGCACGCTGTTCTTGTTTGGATTATTCAGGATTGAAATAAATGCTTCGGAAAAGAAAGACACCAATACACAAACTCGGTTTCTTATCGGTTAATTAGCCTATAGTCATCAATATTTTGGCGTAAACATGGACGTTCGGAAAAGACTGTTAACAATTTTTTCAGTGAGCTTTGCCTGTGTCGGCATTGATCAAGCGACTAAGTTGCTGGCATCAGAATACCTGACAAAAAATGCAATGGTCAGTTACCTTAATGACACCCTTAGAGTCGGTTTCGTTGAAAATATTGGCGCATTTCTTGGTTTGGGTAATAGCATGTCGGAGCAAGCTCGGTTTTGCTTTTTGTGCTATTGGTAGGGGCATTTTTATTAGGTTTATTGTGTTATTTGTTATTAAATACCCAGCTGAATCTGCCATCTTTAATTGCACTATCACTTATTTTTTCAGGTGGTATTAGTAATTTCCATGACCGCGTGTTTAATCATGGTGCTGTGATTGATTTTCTCAATATTGGCGTTGGCAGTCTAAGAACGGGAGTTTTTAATGTCGCAGATATTGCCATTATGATAGGTGTATTTATGCTTATTATTGTTCAAGGCAAAAAAGACAGCTCGGCGCTATTAACGCCTAGCAAATGATCTTGCATAGCTAAGTATTGCGCTAGGCCTTACCTGCATGTTACTTGGCTATTTTCAAGGACGCTTTGTAAGCGTTAATTAAAGGCTATCAGGGCTCTCAATCAAGCTGTTGAACTAAAAGACCCACTAATGAGTGTATAAGGCAATTGGATTGGTTAGTCTTAAGATCACACTTGCGCAGAGGCTGATGTCATTTAGCCAGCTAAATAGGCGTCATTTTATTAACTTCTTGGTTTTTAATGGTTTGGTTTTGTGGCATGTGACAAACAACATTACGGCCACTGTTTTTGGCTTTATACAAAGCAACATCGGCAAGTTTGATTAGGTCCTCTAATTCAGTCATTTGTTCATTGTAAACCGCGACACCAAAGCTGGCAGTTACTGATAGCGGGCCAGTGTCATGTAAAACTGTCATTTTTTGTATGTTTTTGCGAATGAGATCAGCGAGATTAATTGCATCTGATTGAGTGGTGTTAGGTAAGAAAATGATAAACTCTTCACCTCCCCAACGCGCTAAAATATCACTTTTTCTGATGTGTTGTTGCAATGTTTGAGCAATACTTTTAAGTACATCATCTCCAGCTGCATGACCATAATCATCATTTATTGTTTTAAACCAATCGATATCCAACAGGATTATTGAAAAGGCTTGTTGATCTCTTATACCTAAATTCCATAACGGGCTAACGGCTACAGTAAAAGCACGACGATTGTATAATTCAGTTAAGTGATCTAATTGCGCGCTGACTTCAGCAGTAATACGAGCTTTATCTACCTTCTTTAAATTAAAGGCCAATGCTAAAGCTAAAATTGACATTTCAATTAACATACCTATTTCAATACTGTGAAATATCAGAGTGCTATAGGGAATAAAGCCCCAAGTAGTTGCTGCAGAGGTCGCCGCACCTCCAGCGCCGAGAAACACAGCAGGAATAAAAAACTTAACCGTATCGTGACCATTTTTTAAGACTAAAAACCCCAAAGATAAAAAAATAACCACTAATAGCGACGTCAGGGCGACACCTATATTAACGGCGAGTAATTGGTCTGCATTGAGAAATAGACTGGTGATTAACAGTATTAGGCCAGTATATACCCACTTTCTTATTTGATATATTTTAGGCGCAAACACTTTTAATTTAAGGAATTCAAAACAAAAGGCGATACTAAAAGCGATGTAACAATATAAAAACAATATCATTAACCATTGTTGTAACAATAAGCTATTGGGCCAAATAAATTTAAAGCCATGGCCGGTATAAGCAATATTTAAACAAAAAAATGACAATAAATACAAAGAGTAGAATACATAGCTGCTATCTTTTAAACTGATAAAAAGCGTAATGTTATAAACGAAAAGTATAAAAAATGCACCATATATAAAGCCATAAAAATAACTTGAGATAATTAGGTTATCTTGTATGACGTCGTGAGTTGTTAAGTACAATGGAATCAGCAGAGGGTCTTGTGATTCAAAGCGCATAAACACCTGAGTGGTGCCTGGCTTAAACGTATATTGCTGTGACAGCATACGGGTTTTATTTTCTCGTGCATTAAACGGTAGTGTGTCACCAATAAACGCTTTATCTTCAACCTTACCTTGACGCATAAAATAAAAATCAGCATGGTCTAGCCAAGCGGTATCGAGGTAAAGCACTTTTTTTATCTCTTTATCCGATGAATTATTGATTAACACAGATGCCCAAAGCGCATCATGAATAAACCCAAAACTGGCTCTTTCATCGGCATTTAGCGTGAACTTACCTTGTTTATATTGTTTAAAAGCATTCTGGAACGACAAATCCGCACTACGGTCTTGTAGAATAGTTAGGTGTTTATTAATGAATAGTTCACTAGGAACATTCGTTAATTCAATAGGTTTGCTAATAGCACCAAGACTATACAAGCATAAAAACAACAGTAGAAAACGTATAGTAAATACTCGCAAAGGTAAGGTAATAATAGATTAGTCGCTCACATATCTTTTGTCTAACTAAAGGATGACAGCAGTTAATCATGTTATTGCTAAGAATATGACGCTGAATAGCATATTGAGTAATATTTCATCACTCAAGCATCTTTGCAAAAATGTGTGATGCTGATGTGTATAATGGCGTCGATATTTTTGTTATTACGCTTGCTTAGATTAGTCGAAAAAGATATTCATTTATCCAAAATTCCAAAATCAGCAAGATTGCCATTTAAATGGTGCATGAAATAGGGATATAAAGATGCTTCATAAAATTGAGAAATGGATTGATCAAACCAATTTCGAATATAAACAACAACGAATTTGCTGTGCTAAATTTTTCAGTGAGTTTGAAGGTTTTTATCCTTTAGCGTTTCTTGAACAAGCTTATTTCGTTGTGGTAGACGAGATCCCAAAACCTGACTTCCCTGAGCTTCGCCAAATGGGGTTCGGTAGCTTTATGGATATGCAAGCTGGTGGCATTACCTATAAGGATACCTATTACGTACTTCGCCATAATGTTTCGAGTTTGCGCTTACACTTTCATGAGTTAGTCCATGTGGCTCAATGGGCACATTTAGGCGCTCATGGTTTTATACTTCGTTACATGGATGAAATTCAAACCTTTGGCTATCACGAATCCCCTTTAGAGAAAATGGCTTATGCCTTAGATGCCAACTTCAGTGAAGGTGGGGCTAAAATTAATATACCCAGCTATGTTGTACGAAATATATAGTCATTTAATGTAAATTAGTAATAATGACATCGCAATCATATTAGACGTATTGCCTGTAGATTATTGATGTTATTACCAATGACATCAATCAAAATTGCTTGATAATTAAGCGCGCTTATACAATGGAACTGTAAAAAAATGAATCAAACTCCAATAGATAATATTGCTGAATCAAATGAAATTGAAAGAATTAACCTATTACGCGCTAATTTAGATACATTGAGGCCTAAATCGTATAGCTGGCTTATTCAATGGGGAATTTTTGGCGCGACCATTGCCGCGATTGTCTATATTGCAGAATTTGATTTATTAGCAGAACAGAACTTTGTATGGTTCTTACTATTGCTTGTGACAGTTTGCTTTAATCGTTGCGAGGATTATTTAGCCCATAAGCGTATCGATCTCCTTATCAAACTGCTTGATAAAAGGGCATTTGATAAACTGTAATATTCTATGTATTTGATATGGCGAAGTGACGAGTTTATCGATCGTCACACATTTCCAAGCAAACTTAACAGTTTTGAGATCCAGCAAGGTGAGGTTATCAACGATTGAAGGTTAAGCCTAATCGCCATAGTGTGTTTTGCTTATGGCTGATTAAACATAAAGCGCCAGCACTAAACTAAAAACTTAGTCATGGTGTGATATTTCGGTTTATTGTTGTGGCGGGATGAGCTTTAAAGGTGCATTTTGCCACAGTTTTGGGCAACTTTATTCACGACAGTGCTTATGCTATGTCGTTATTTCCTGTGACTAAGCAATAATGGTCTCGCTTCTTTTTATAGGATAACTTTGGTGTCAGCTAGTTACTTCAACAGAGGTATCACATCTGATACCCCTGTTGAGAGTTCGCTTGAGCGGAATTTTACCGCGAAAGTTAGCCGCTACTAGTTAGTGCTAATAAGGTTAAGATAAACCATTACCAGTAAAGAGATTAGCTTGCCGATTCACTGGCTAGAATAGTTTGAATATCGTGCGGATGCACTTTAACGCAAATACCATTGGCTTTAAATGCGATGGTTGGATTTGCTAAGCGTTCGTTATCACCTTTAGGTGAACTTAGCTTTACCTTAATGTTATGCTCACTTTTACCGGTATGGGTACTTTTACCGGTATTGGCACTATCAGCGACAATAATCTCAGCTAATTGTGGGGCATGTTCCATGAGTTCTGCCACGAATGCTTCACTGGTTTTCGCTTGTGATGGAAACACTAATTCGATATGTTCCCAACCTTCAACGGGATAAACTTTGTCTGAAGGAAAGGGCAGTTCAACACACTGAATGTTCATTGTCCCCATAACTAATGGCTCAACTAATTTAATGATTAAAATCGGCCGACCGTTAATCATGTTATTAGAGATAATGTCTCCATACTGACTAAATTCATCTGCCAGTAACTGCGCCGTTTGGCTGTTATTCACTCGAAGAGCTGCGTGATCACAATGAAAGGATAAACCTTCTAAACCTAACTGATGTATGAATGCAATAATGCGTTGACTAAAATCTGGCCAAGTATGTTGTAAGTATTGGTAATTCATTTAATAACCCAAAAAACAAAGCAAAATGGTATGGTTGATAGTAGATCAGATTATGGCCATATCTCAATTGGCGTACCAGCATCAATCATTTGCCAAAGCTCATCCATTTCTTTGTTGGTGACAGCTATACAACCGTTGGTCCAGTTGTACTTTTGTGCTTCTTCTGGCGGTAACGATGAGCGAGGGTTTTCACCGTGGATCATGATCATACCACCGGCTCTTATGCCTAATGCGTCAGCACGCAATTTGTCTTCTTCATTAGGATATGAAATATGAATCGATTTATAAAATGCACTATCCGATTTTTTATAATCTAAGGTGTAACGACCTTGTGGAGTACGTTGATCACCTTCTTTAAGTTTATGACCACTGGGCACGTCACCCATAGCAATCAGATAACTTTTAATCACTTTTCCGTCACGCATAACAGACATGCGGGATTCAGATTTATTAACGACAACTAAATCGACTTTGGCCTTTAAAGATTGAGCTGATGATGCATTCGCCAACAAAGGGCAACAAAATATAACCATGAATAATATAGACAGCGTGCGCATGAAATCTCCGTAAACCAATGACCTTTTTATTTTTTATTGTAAAATGACCGATTGTGAATGTTAAATCTCGGCGGTCAATGTTAGATTTTAACTACATCAAGGGTTAATTGATATTAGTTGACCGAGTTATTTGCAAGTTTTTGCAAGTTTTTTGATAGATATAACCTAATACAGCGAAACCTAAAATGAATACCGAAGAAAAAGCCGACAGCCCACTAAAACAAACACTCAGAAGCGTGATATTTGGTACTGAAACGCCAGCAGGTAAACGCTTCGATATTGCACTGATGATTTGCATTGTACTGAGTGTGACACTGATTTTTATCGACACCATAGGAACTATTCATGCGCAATATGGTGATTATATTCGTATTGGAGAATGGACCTTTACGGTAATCTTTACCGTTGAGTACATATTAAGATTATATTGTTCATTGAATCGGTTACACTATGCCCGCAGTTTCTTCGGTGTAGTCGATTTAGTGTCTATTTTGCCCAGTTATTTAGGTTTGATATTCCCTGGTGCAAATTTAGCATTAGCAATAAGAGTGTTAAGGCTATTCCGTGTATTCAGAGTATTAAAGCTACTGCGCTATTTAAGTGACGGTAATATATTGCTCAAAGCCATGATACTGTCGAGCCGTAAAGTGTTTCTGTTTTTCTTTTCGGTCAGCCTGATCATTATGGTACTTAGTGTGATTATGTATGTTGTTGAAGGCCCAGTGAATGGCTTTACTTCCATACCTAAATCAATGTATTGGACAATCGTAACGATTACCACTGTGGGTTATGGTGATATTACGCCGCAAACTACGTTAGGTCAGGGGATTGCTGCGCTAACCATGCTTATTGGTTATTCGATTATTGCCATTCCAACCGGCATTTTAACCGCTGAGATCTCAAATGAAATGGTCAGAACCCGTGATTTACGTAAATGTAATAATTGCGGTAAAAAAGGCCACGATAATGATGCCGAGTACTGTAATCATTGTGGCAGCGAGTTAGAAAAGCTGTAGTTTTACCTTTATTCATCGTCCAGTGACAATCTTGCGCAGGGTGATTTCATCTCAAGGATACCAATGACCACAGCTAAATTTGTCGAAGGCCCCATTTTACGCCACATCTTAGTGATGAGTTCGACCGCTGCGGTCGGTATTTCGGCGTTATTTGTTGTCGATTTACTCGACATTTTCTTCTTAAGCTTGCTCGGCGAAGTTGAGCTTGCCGCTGCGGCAGGTTATGCCAGCACCATTTCATTTTTTACCACTTCTATTGGTATCGGCTTATCCATTGCCCTTGGTGCCTTAGTGTCAAAAGCTGTGGGTGCTAAGAATATTAAGTTAGCGAAAAGATTATTCTTAAACAGTGCCATAGTCACATTAGTGACCAGTGTGTTGGTGGCTGCAGTGGTGATTACATTTGTTCCAGAGCTGCTCGCATTAATCGGTGCAACAGGGCGTACTGCTGAGCTAGCCCAAAGCTATTTGTATATTCTACTGCCATCGTTACCATTTATTTGTTTAGCCATGGCATTGGGTGGTGCTTTACGTGCCGTGGGTGATGCAAAATTGTCGATGATGTCAACACTCGCTGGTGGCGGTGTTAATGCGGTGTTGGATCCTATCTTTATTTTTTCTTTATCAATGGGCATCGAAGGTGCAGCGGCGGCGTCAGTTCTTGCTCGTATCGCAGTATTCATTATCTCCGCGCGCGGTGTGGTGATAAAACATAAGTTGTTAGGTCGATTCTCATTTGACGAGTTTAAACAAGATCTCAGGGTAATATTTGCCATTGCCGCCCCAGCAATGCTCACCAATGTGGCCACCCCAATTGGTAATGCCGTGGTTACCCGTGCCATAGCCGATTTTGGTGACAGTTATGTGGCCGGTTGGGCGGTATTAGGCCGCTTGATCCCTGTAACGTTTGGGATGATTTTTGCTCTGTCTGGCGCCGTTGGGCCGATTGTGGGACAAAACTTTGGCGCCAATGAAATAGAGCGTGTAAGATTAAGTTTGACCAACGCGATTCAGTTTTGTGTGGCTTACGTATTAGTGATGTCGCTAGGGCTGTATTTATTGCGTAATGTGATTGTCAGTAGTTTTGATATGGAAGGTGATGCTGCCGAGTTGATTTTGTTTTTCTGCCAATATATCGCGGTGTTCTTTATCTTTTCGGGTATCTTATTTATTGCCAATGCGTCATTTAATAATTTAGGTAAAGCCAAATATTCAACCTTTTTTAACGTCGGTAAAGCCACCATTGGCACTATCCCCTTTGTGTATTTTGGTGCGCAGTGGGGCGGGGTATTTGGGGTGCTCATCGGTCAGGTGATTGGATCAATTATCTTTGGTGTGATTGGTATTTTTTGCGCATATCGATTAGTGGATAAAATTAGTCGTCAAGGCTTAGTGTCCGCAGCAGCCAATCAACAAGTGTTAGAAAACGATGTGATTAACATTGATATGGTCGCGGCACCGTCACCTATGTCTGGGCGTACTCAGATGGCGCAATTGGATGAAGAGCCCTTGTGTAAACAGTTCGCCGAGCAGACTCCTGTCGATAAAGCGAATACCGATAAGGACGACGTTAACACCAGCTTTGCAGAGCAATCTATTCCAGCATCATCGATTAAAGATCAAACCATTGACGATAATACTGGTGCAAATAACGCTAATACTGACACTAGGCCTACAGACACAAGCAAATAATGGCATCAGGTTATTCCGATAACGGTTTATTCCCTATAGAGTCTATATTGAACAGCTAATAAAAAGCCCCTATTTTGGTTTGACCAAGATAGGGGCTTTTTGTTACTAACAGCTTAATAGGTGTTAGTCTTTGTCAGTTTCCGGGTTACTTGTCTCTGTGGCAGCAATTTGTTCTGCCGCTTCAGCTAACGCAATTTTTTCGCGTTCAGCTTTAGAAATATAACGCTCAACTGGCTTATTACTTGGATTCGCTGGCACGACTTTGTTCTGACGAGCCTTAGCTCGTTTTGCCAACTTTTTGATCATCTCTTGCTTTCTGTTCATCTGATTTCTTACTTTATAAACGATAAACTATTTATATCTTTGTAGACAATAAATAGCATATCAAAGCGTGATGACACTGGTCTTGGAGCCAACGGCACCATCACGAGAAAATTTGGAGGCTAATTTTAACTTAATTGCTTAGCTGGATATAGTGTTTTATCTAACTGTCGCATTATTAGTACTTTCAGTAGACTAAAAACATCACCGGATTAACGACTAATTAGCGAATTTTTTGATATCTTCAGCAGTAGCGCCATCGTTACATTCGCCACGAATTTCACCGCGTTCGGCTTCAACATAACGACTTAATTCAATAAAGCCAGCCTGACAATAACCGTTCATTTCGATGGTTTTTCTGACACCAATATCGATTTGTTGGTTCCATAGTTCGAGACGGTTTTCAGCATTACGTTGCTCAATGAGATAGCTTTGTGCATCTTGTGTACTGCGACGTATTATTCTGTCTTGCGGCGGATCACTGGGTATACTGCGATCAAGCGCGGTAGCCAACTTTGCCTTGTAGACAAATAACTTAATCCCGTTGCCTTTAATTTCCGTGCTAAATGCATCGCGAAATTGGCCAACAAAATCCATTGGATCTGGTTCGCTCGCGCTACACGCGCTTAGCAGTATGATACTGCAGACGGTTAAGCCGAATTTTGACACACATAACCTCATTAATTCTTGGTTAAAAAATTTTGGCATAAACGCTGCCAATCTCATATTCACCATTGATTAATAGCCCAATAACATGAGTAGCAAAGAGATCCGCAGACGTTTATTCGCCACAGTATTGTGATGCACTGTGGCTACATATTCGCTAGGTTGTCGCTAATTTAAGCGGATAACGCTTTAAGCGAAACGTTCGTTAAGGTAACTCGTAATGGCTTTAGACTCATATAACCATTGGGTTTTACCGTCTTGCTCAATACGTAAACAAGGCACTTGTAGTTTGCCGCCTTGGCTAGTTAACACGCTTTTGTGTTGCTCTTGTTTAGCATCAACTAAATTAATGCTTAGGTTTTGACGACGCATTTCACGACGCACTTTGACGCAAAAAGGGCAGGCTGCGTATTGATACAAAGCCAGTGATTGAGTCTGTTGATCGACAGTCGCTTGTTGCTCTTGCGGACGTTGGCGCTTTTTAGGGGCAAACACAAAATTTAACAACAAAATAATTCGACCTAAAATCCAGCGAACGATAAACATAGATAACCTCAATCTTAGCTATTAATAATATGACATGATTGCAAACGCTTGTTATGACTCGTTTGCAATGTATGCGCAGTCTACCCGATGTCGATAGCGGTTAACAGCTAACAACAGGTTATTTTACTTGTAGTTCAAGCGATGCTTCAGCGGCATCTTCAGCTGTGTTGATACGGCTCTCAAGTACAAATACTTTACCCGCATCAATACCGGCTTGATCGATTAAATAGGCTTTTACGGCCTTCGCACGCTGTTGTGCTAATTCGCCTAAGTCATCACGAGTAGATTGCTGTTGGTTTTTAAGCATATTGTACAAGCCTATATGCCAGCGAGTGATCAATTCGGCTTCTGTGATTTCTGGTGTTTGCTGTTTGAGCGTTTGCTTGATGTCCTGTGGTGGTTGTGACAATTCTTGCTCCGCCAGTTGGTAGAGTGCATCAGCTATCGGCCCTGTTGCAGGAAACTGGCTAGCAGATAAACTTTTTGGGAAATCTTTGAATTTAATGCCCGCCGTTTTAGCCAGCTTTTTATGCAGTTGAGATTCAGCTAACGCTTGTTGGTCGTTAATTAAGTCGACACTGCCTTTGATATTAAGATTAAGTAGCGGTCGGTCAATTAACGCTTTAGCCAGCTTGTCTAATGTGGTTTTTTGTTTAAGCGTAATCGTGCTTAGTCCATAATCGAAACTGATTTTATCCATTTCTTCATCATCACCCACAAGACCTGCTAAAAACGAAAAAGGTGAGGTGACAACCTTGGTAATAACATTGCCTAACGCATTAATTATTATGCTACCAAAGCTAAAGCTTGGAGAATCAATATCCCCAGAAACATCAACGCCCAAATCAATCACGCCGTTGCGATCTTGCAACAACGCAACGGCTAGCGTAACTGGTAGGCTGGTGGCTAGGCTGCTATTACTAGGTTTACCTAGCTTGAGTTGATCAATCACAACGTGATTGCTACCGACCAAGGCATTATTTTTAAGTTGGTAGTTGAGGTCTAATGACAACAGGCCTTTATCAATATAATAGCCTGCATAAGTGCCTGAATAAGGGTTAACCGAGGTCAGTTCAACTTTATCAAAGTTTAAGTTAAGGTCGAGGTAAGGCTGCGCGAGTAATGGATTAACATCGCCTTTAAGGGTTACGGGTGCATATTTGTCTATTTTACCCGTTAAATCAACGGATGCTGTAGTTTCAGGATTCGATGATAAGTTGGTGATTTGGCCGTTAAGCATTTCAATGCCGGAAGCAAAATTAGGTGTTAAGGAGTTATCTGCAAAGAAGGCTGAGCTGTCTTTAAAACCAATTTTATTAATATTAAGCTGCATTTGCGCGGGCTTGGCAGTGGCGGGTGACTCATTGCCAGCCGATAATACAGCAGCTTCATCGGCGGATGTCGCTCTGGCATTACTGGGTTCAACGCCAACTTGCTTAGGGGGTGTTGCAGTGTCAGTTGTGTTGATTAATGCACTGATATTGGTAGTGCGGTCAGCGGAAATAATTAGGCGACTAAATAGGGTATCGAAGTTTATTTCATCGATATCAATTTTAGCTTGTTGACGATCAAACGCTAATTGGTTGATGTCCATGGTTTCCCATGTCAGCAAAGGCTGTTTTAAGACATTATCGTTAATATGCAATTGGCTGATGTTTGCGCTACCTGAGTAGGTCAGCATGTCCTTGGCATCGGCATGCAAACGGCCCTTAGTTGAAAACATCCCGTCTTCTATGGTCATATTTATGTACGGGGCGATATAGGGTTGTAAGCGTGATAACAACATGTTGCTAAAATCGATGTCCGCATCGACAGTTTGCGCGACGGCATCAATTTGCCCAACAGAGGTTAATAAGCTCTGAGCATTGATGCCTGCTGAAAGTTGATAATCAATTGGAGTTGATAGATCAGATTTCACGATACCGGTACTGATATCTATTGGGCCAATTTGCCATAGGATAATGTTATCACTGGCAATACCTTCACCCAGATCGACTAAATATTCTGTAATAGAGATTTTGTTGAGCGTCACGAGCCAAGGTGCGTCAGCGTCAACTGCTTTAGATACCGTTTGCGATTGAGGGGTTACTGAGGTCGTTTCTGCTGTAGACGCAGATAACGCTGTTGTATCAGAGCCAAGAGAGGCTTGCTTGTGTTGGCTAGTGCTATTGATCGTAGCATCGTCAGCATCTGTAGTCTGTTCAGTGGCAACCTCTGTGGTGAGCTTGTTGACTACCGCAACCGCCTTGTCTGTCACAGGGGCAGATGGCTCTGAAGTGCTCGCTTTTGTGGTATCGCTATTTAATGCTTCTGATGGTGTGTCATCTGTGCGAGTGTGATTTACGGTATCAACCTCAGTCGTCAGCTCAGTATTTTTAGGTAACAACAACGCAACGAGATCAGCGCCTGTCGGGGTGATCTTGAGTTTGATTTTACCATTTTCAGTGTGGAACTCATCAATATTCACGCGTTTTTTCAGGCTATCAAGATTGATGTTTTTTAACGCTAACACATCAATCGCAATTTTCTCATCTTGTTGATACAAGGCTTTAAAGCGATCAATTGTTATCTGCCCCTTGGTGACTTTTATATCAGTGATCGGGGCTAAGTTTTTATCTTGTAATATCACCTTGTATTGGCCGTTTAGGCTCAACATACCTTCCGCTAAATTCATGGCAAACAGTTGATCGACAACCGACCAATAGCGCGATAAATCAATGCCTGTAACATTAAGATCGCCTTCAATGGCCAATGGCGCTAATTGGAATTGTCCTTGCAGTGTCACTGAAGCTTTAAATTGATCTTCTATGCTTAAATTATAACGATTTACTTGCTCTTGCTTGTCGTTTAACGCGCTACTTAGGCTATTGAATTGGGCCAATGACACATTGATATTAGGATAATTAATGTGGGTATCTGTGACATTGTCGTCTAGGGTAAATACGCCTTGTTGGATCTGAATATTAGCAATGCTTATCGCGGGGATAACACTTGGTTCAGTACTGGTTGGCGTTGGCTGAGTATTTTGGCTCAGGCGGGTCATAATATCGCTAAAGTTAAACATCACTTGCTGATCAGCTGCTTGCGAACGCGCCACCTTAATGGTGGGTTTCACTAAGCGGATATCTTCAATCACCAATGACCAAGACGTAATCGATTGCCATAATTGGATATTGGCATACACATTAGCTAATGACGCAAACGTTTGTTGGCTATTAAATTCATTAATCACCAAGCCAGAGATGTTGAGTTCTAAGGTAAATGGATTGATTCGAACGTCTTGCAAGGTCACGCTTCTGCCTAACTGCTCGGCTAATATTGCGGGTGCTTGTTGTTTGGCTATGTACGGAATAACGCCACCAAGAACAGCACAGCCTAATAGATAAAGAGTTAATCCATAAAGAGCTAATTTTTGTATACGAAAGCGAGAATTAATCGCTGAGCGCATCTGAGAGAAATACGAGGTCATATGAGATAATCTTGATGTGAAACAGTGTCGACAGTGGTTTATTTTAGCAAAAAAACGATCTTAACGAATGATTATTTTGTGAGTAAAACGGATTAATTTACATTTGTGGACATAGATGTTAGATTTATATTTAAGTTAATGTAATTGATAGGTTTTATGCTTTTCTCATTTAAGAATGTTAAGCAAAAATGCCCTGTTAATGACTTGTATCGATATAATGTGGTTAACCTTGATGTTGTGATTTCATCATTTAACTCACATTATAATGGCGATATCTAAGGTGATATTGAACCCTACTTTCAAGGATGATAAATGCAAATCCGTCTTGCCTCGAGCATTGATTTAGAACCGCTGAGCCTGTTATTTGATCAATATCGGCAGCAATTACAACAATCCGCTGACTATCCCGCGTGTCATTCATTTTTGAAAAACCGCTTGGCCGAAAACGATTCGATGATTTTTGTTGCCCTCATAGATGACAATATTGTGGGCTTTATTCAATTATATCCATCATTCTCCTCAGTGCGCCTGGCACCCGTATGGCATTTAGAAGATGTATTTGTCCTGCCAGACTATCAGCAACATAATGTGGTGAGTCAAATGCATACAAAGGCCCAATTACTGGCACACAGCATGGGAGTATTATTGATTAACCGTCACGATGATGAAGCCTTCGGCGAGTCTGAATCGGATAGTTGCTTGGTATAAAGCTGATCAGTTGAACAGTGGGGTATTCAAGTCTTTGACGACATAAACGATGAGTTATGTAGACCTCAGTTATTTTCTGGTAAAATAGCGCAGGTTTTTTATTTATTAATCATCATCTACGTTAAGGAAAAGAGATTGAATAAGAGCGTATTAACCAACCTTATTGCCGCCATTCTTATGGTGGTCGGGTATGTGTTACAGCAACACATTGTGATGACAATAGGTTTATTTGCATTGTCGGGCGCGATAACAAACTGGTTAGCTATCCACATGTTGTTTGAAAAAGTCCCTGGATTGTATGGCTCTGGCGTGGTTCCGTCACGATTTGAAGAGTTTAAAGCGGGCATTAAACATCTCATGATGAAGCAATTTTTTACTCAAGAGAATATTGATCGCTTTTTGACAACCAGCAGTGCTAGCAGTATCGATTTAACCCCTGTGATTGAAAAAATTGATTTAGCGCCATCATTTGATGCATTGGTGTCGACAATTGAAAAGTCATCGTTTGGTGGTATGTTAGCCATGTTTGGTGGCACCGAGGCGTTAATTCCGTTAAAAGAACCATTCATTGAAAAAATGAAGCTGTCTTTAGTGGAACTGGCCCAAAGTGAAGAGTTCAATGCAATTTTAGTTAATGAGCTTGAAAAACCGGATGTTATCGCCGATATGCAGGCGAAAGTGGCCAATATCGTTGATCAGCGTTTAAATGAGCTTACGCCAGAATTAGTCAAACAAATCATTCAAGATATGATTAAAACCCATTTAGGTTGGTTAGTGGTATGGGGCGGTGTATTTGGTGGCATTATTGGTGCCGTAGCGGCATTGCTACAACAATAGTATCAAACCACGCATTGTTTCATTAGCAGAGTGACCAGTACGATTAAGCCATCCTTCTATATGGACGCTACAGGTTAATTGGTGCTAAGCGACTGAACTAAATTAAAAAGTGCAATAACAGAGGTGAGCATGAGTCAGCATCATAGTATCAATTATTTAGAAATACCTGTGAAAGACATTATTGCCACTAAAGCCTTTTTTACTGAGGTGTTTGCTTGGCAGTTTCAAGATTATGGACCGCAATACAGCTGTTTTTTACGAGTCGGTATTGACGGTGGCTTTTATCAAGCTGATAGTCAATTTACCTTGGCAAAGGGCAGCCCGTTAATCGTTATTTATAGCCAAGATTTATCGGCTACAGAAGCTAAAATTATTCAGTCTGGTGGACAGATAACCAAAGCGATATTCAGTTTTCCTGGTGGTAGACGGTTTCATTTCACTGACATTAATGGCAATGAATATGGCGTCTGGTCAGAATAAAAATAACAGCAATAACAACATTGCCTCACCGTGTGTGAGGCAATGTTGTTTAGATGAACAGGATGTCTGCTTAGGCTGCCATCGTACTCTCGATGAAATTTTAGCCTGGCATGCGATGAACGATCAGCAAAAAAGTGCCTTACTTGCTACATTACAACAACGCGCTAATGCAGGTAAAAAACGTTAGCTGAGTTAGTGTTGAGTCAGTGCTTTACTCATTGGGTTGACTCAGTCTGCAGTTATTTGATTGGTTCTTGGTTCAGTGTCGGTTCTAAACAGGCTAAATCCACGTGCTTGATAGTTTTGCAATGCACTAGGGTGATCTAAGGTGCAAGTGTGTACCCACACTCTGCGAGTATTGGGTAATGCCCATGCTTTTTCAATTGCTTGGGTCAATAAATAGCCGCCAAATCCTTTACCAATAAAGCGCTCTCCTAAGCCAAAATACACAATCTCTACATTAGCCTCATCTTGTTGCTGCAGCTCAAAATATCCCGCGGGTGCGCCATCTTTATACGCCACAAACGAGTGTAAATTATCCGCTTCGCTATATGCCTGCCATTGGCTATTGGTCCAAGGTAGTCTATCTGTCCATTCCCATCCAGCACCGACAAACTGATACAGAAAACGGTTGAATTGATATTGTTTTATTTGTACTTCAACCACGGTTAACCCGTTGGCATCATGCTTAGGCTTCAATTGGCTGCGGTCGGTCATTTCAAGATTAAAAATACTGATGTCTGTCATACAAAGCCTTATTATTTTTTATTATCTTCATAGAGTAAGGTTCAATATTACAAGATAGTGCTAAAAAAAAACACCACCCTGATTGGGTGGTGTTTTTGTGTGGTTAAAGGTTAATACGCGCTAGCGTGAACGTTTTTAACCGCACGACCAGATGGGTCGTTAATGCCTTGTAAGCTCGCATCCCATAACAGCGCTTCTGGTGTTGAACATGCAACTGTTTTTCCACCAGGCACGGTTTCAGCTGCGGTGGTTAATGGGAAAAACTCTTCAAAGAAGCTGCGGTAGAAATAGGCTTCTTTCGATTCTGGCGTGTTGTATGGGAAACGGAATTTTGCGTTGGCAAATTGTACGTCATCCACGTTTGCCGCAGCGTGTGCCTTTAAGCCGTCAATCCAAGAGTAGCCAACGCCATCACTGAACTGCTCTTTTTGACGCCATACCACTTCCTTTGGCAACTTGTGCTCAAATGCCTGACGTAAAATATGCTTTTCGATGCGACCATCTTTGGACATTTTGGCTTCTGGGTTGATGCGCATTGCAACGTCGATAAACTCTTTATCTAAGAAAGGCACCCGAGCTTCAAGTCCCCATGCTGCCATGGCTTTGTTGGCTCGCAAGCAATCAAATAAGTGCAGTTTATCAAGCTTTCGCACTAATTCTTCATGAAATGCCTGAGCGTTAGGCGCTTTATGGAAATACAAGTAACCACCAAATAACTCGTCAGCTCCTTCGCCAGATAACACCATTTTAATGCCCATGGCTTTAATTTTTCGTGCCATTAAATACATTGGTGTTGCCGCACGAATGGTGGTGACGTCGTATGTTTCCAAATGGTAAATCACTTCTTTAATTGCATCTAGACCTTCTTGGAAGGTATACACAATAGGGTGGTGAATAGTGCCAATCGCATCTGCCACTTTTTGCGCCGCAACTAAGTCTGGAGACTCGGCTAACCCAACAGCAAATGAATGCAGTTGTGGCCACCATGCGCCGGTTTCGCCGTCGTTTTCAATACGGTGCTTTGCATATGTTTGTGTAATAGCAGAAATCACTGATGAATCTAAGCCACCAGAGAGTAATACACCATAAGGTACATCAGACATTAACTGGCGTTTTACTGCAGCTTCTAATGCTTCACGTAATTCTTCAATACTGGCTGGGTTATCTTTAACCGCATCAAAATCACGCCAATCACGCTGATAATACTGTGTTGGCTTATCATCGGCAGAATATAAGTATTGGCCAGGGTAGAACTCAGCAACTGTTTTACACACTGGCATTAATGCTTTCATTTCTGAGGCAACATAGAAGTTACCCGACGCATCATGACCGGTATAGAGCGGGATAATTCCCATATGGTCACGACCGATTAAGTAAGTGCCTTTGGCTTTGTCATACAGTACAAATGCAAAGATGCCGTTAAGTTTATCTAAAAAATCACAACCGTATTCTTGGTAAAGTGACAAGATCACTTCGCAATCTGAGTTGGTTTTATATTGGTATTTTTCACCTAGCTGTGCTTTTAACTGCTTGTGGTTATAAATTTCACCGTTTACGGCTAACACTAAGTTGCCATCAAAACTGATAAGTGGTTGTGCTCCGTGGTCAACGTCAACAATTGATAAACGTTCATGAGCTAAAATAGCTTGGTCATCAGCATACACACCAGACCAATCTGGACCTCGGTGACGCAGTAGTTTTGACATTTCTAACGCCACTTGGCGCAGTTGGCTTGCATCAGTTTTGATGTCTAAAATCGAAAATATTGAACACATAATACGGCTCCAGCAGCGTTGGCTAATCTTTATCTGGTTCCTACTCTGCCAGCATTTTCGTTAACTGCCAAGCTTGTTTTTTAAGATAACGTCATAAAAATGTCTATTTTAGTGATTTTATCTCTTTAAAATATCTTTTTAATTGATAAATATTTATTAAAAATGCTTTTTTGTTGATGTATGTTTATTTTATTGGCTATTGTGGCTATTTTTTTTAAGATTTCACAATCAAATACCACTAAACACGATTATTGCACTAAGCTAGTGCGCTTGCTGTTTATTTGTGCAATAACGGTCTAAGTTGTCCTTTATGTTGCTTAATTTTATCGGTAAAAGCGCCGCTAAGGATATTTTATGATCTATATAACCCCTCTAGATTGAGCCTTTATGGTTATCATTCAGATCAATATCAGTGTCTAATAAGACTAAGCTGAGCGACACAAGATTAAGTGCTAAACAGCTGAATAGATGAGTATGGCATTCGTTTGAATGTTTTGTCGTTAACGTAAGTTGAGTGATGGTTTTTGAGGAGAATACCGTGGTTGGTGAAACAGATTTAGCTAAGTTACTGGCATCAATGTCGCCGATATTATTAGCAGATGAATACGTTTTTTGTTCGGTACAGGGCCAATATGGTGATTATCAAACTTTATCGCCGCTGGCAACGTTTCGTGAAACGGAAGGGTTGACTTTAGTGCTAACCAAAGCGGCTGCTATTGCTGGTGGCTTAGCATTTGAATCAGTGTTTAAGGGTATTACCTTAAAGGTGCACTCTAGTCTTGATGCCGTTGGGTTAACGGCAGCGGTAGCTCATAAACTCTCAGAAAAGGGCATTAGTGCTAACGTGATTGCGGCCTACTATCACGACCATATTTTTGTGCAAACAGAAAAGGCCGCTTTAGCTATTGAGGCATTAAATGAGTTTGCTGTTTAGGGCTTTTATCTGATTGATGACCTTTGTTTTAAGTAGGTTAATAACAAAATAAGAATCATCATAAAAACCAGCATAAAAAAGCCCATCAAATAGATGATGGGCTAATCCTTGGGGGGGAAGGAACTGGGGTTATAGGCTTAATCTGCTGGGCGTAACTGATTAAATTCAGAAGCTGCAAAGTATCCTGGCCAATCTTGGTTATTGGCTAATTCAGCTGCAGCTTGGTAATACACACCTAAATCTTGTAACGCACCGGATAAATCCCATTCAGGGTGATAATAATCACACACGTTATGGTAACAGCCTTTCATTTTCACCATCATTGACGCTTTGTATTGTGCCGTTGCATCATCAAGGGGATCATTTCCTCCTCCGGCAAACACGGCAGGGACACCTAACTTGGCAAAACTGAAGTGGTCTGAACGGAAAAAACCACCTGATGCAGGGTTAAGTTCGCCTTGGCTAATGCGATGTTGTTTAGCAACGGCGCGATCTAAATAGTTTTCTAATTCTGACTGGCCTTTACCGACAATAGTATAATCTTTGGTTTTGCCGTAAACATTGGTGCTGTCGAGATTAAATACTGCCACCGTTTTATCAATAGGATAAATCGGGTTGGCCGCATAGTAGCGTGAGCCTAATAAGCCTTGTTCTTCACCAGTAGTGGCAATAAAGGTTAATGAGCGGGCTAAGCCTTGACCTTGTTTGGCGCGCTGGGCAAATTGGCGGGCAATTTCTAAAATACCTGCAGTACCGGAAGCGTTATCTAATGCACCATTGTAAATTTGGTCACCGTCTTTGGTGTCATCTTTACCTAGGTGATCCCAGTGAGCGGTGAATAAAATCTGTTCATCGGTTTGAGTGGTGCCAGGTAAGGTAGCAACCACATTATAACTGTCGGCGAACTCCGCTTTATTAGCAAATTCAATGCTAGCTGTTTGAGCTAAATCGACATTAAGTGAACTGTTGGCCGCACGATCCATTAACGAGGTTAACGACAGGCCTGCTTTGTCAAATAATGCTGTTGCGCTGTCTAAGGTTAGCCAACCTTCAACTTGAATGCGTTGATCTTGCTCCGCCTGGCTTAATACTAGATCTTGTTGTGGACCGGTCCAGCTATTTTCGACAACCGACCAAGGGTAAGAGGCCGGCTCAGTTTCATGGATAATGATTGCGCCTAATGCACCTTGGCGACTGGCTTCTTCAAACTTATAACTCCAACGGCCATAGTAAGTCATCGCTTTACCATTAAACTTGGCCCCTTCAGGATGTGCAAAACCAGGGTCATTGACCAAAATGATGGCGATTTTGCCTTTCATGTCGAGGTCTTGGTAATCATTCCAGCCATATTCAGGCGCATTAATACCGTAACCAACAAACACCAATGGCGCATCTTTAATGCTCACTTGGTGGTTATTGTGACGACTGCTAAGCACAATATCCTGACGATATTGCATCTTAATACCTGCTAAATTAACCTGCTGTTTTTCGCTGGCGGTATAACTCACCATAGGCACAGGTTGCAGAAAACTGCCTTTGTAAGCGCCTTTTAGGCCCATTTGGGTGAAAGCTGCAGATAGATACTCTAGGGTCAGTTTTTCGCCTTGAGTTGTGGGAGCACGGCCTTCAAATTTATCAGAGGATAATGTTTCGATATCCGTTCTAAAGCGTTGTTCATCGAAGATAACAGCAGCGGTTTGGGTTGCGCTGACTTGCTCAGTCGAAGCGTGTTTAACATCTTCACTGTTACATGCTGTTAGTAAGGCAATGGCGCAAAAAGGAAACAATCGTTTCATGCTATGTCCTGTTATTATTTTTAGTTTTATTTCAGACAAGCATAATGAGCCAAGCCAGTGCTTGAAAACAAGGTCACTGGCTTGGAAATATGTTACCTAATGTAAATTGTGATGACAGCAAGTCAGCTTATTAACTAATTGATCTTATTGGGTTGGAGCAAAAATTTCTCGTGCTAAGTCGCATAGATTAGTGATGAGGCCGATAGGCTTCTTGTCATTAAACATATGCTTAGACATGTCAGACGCAATCTTATAAATCAATTGTCACTAAACGATATCAATATCACCAGCACATGCAAACACATGATTTGGTCTGAAAGGTTCTTTATCAATATCACTCATTTGGCTTACACCACTGGTAACCAAAATGGTTTCTAGACCCGCTTGGAAGCCTGCTAAAATATCGGTGCGCATATTGTCGCCAATAATGACAGTGTTTTCAGAGTGTCCCTGAATATGATTTAACGCAGAGCGGATAATCCACGAGCTAGGTTTACCCACATAAAATGGCATTTTACCTGTAATACGCTCAATGGCTGCACACAAGGCGCCACAAGCAGGGCTAAATGCTGGGCCGTGGGTGTCTGGATTAGTGGCAATAAAGCGGGCACCGCCAGCAACAAAACGCGATGCTTTATGGATCATGTCCCAGTTGTACGAGCGAGTTTCACCGACTATGACAAAGTCTGGGTTAATATCGGTAATAGTGAAACCTGCATTATACAACTCATGGGTCAGCGCACCTTCACCGATCACATAGGCTTTACTGCCATTTTGGTGTTTTAGAAAGTCGGCCGTGGCCATCGCTGAGGTATAAAAACAGGTTTCTGGTACATTAATACCTGCCGCGCCAAGTCGGTTTTGTAAGTCTTTACCCGTTTGAACGGGATAATTAGTGAGAATAACTAGCGGATTGCCTTGTTCAAGTACGCGATGAATAAACTTGTCGCTTCCAGGAATTAGCTTGTTGTCGTGCAGTAACACACCATCAATATCGCAAATAATATTTTTCATTCAGTCATTTCTTCCTTCAAATACAACCTGCTTACATCTAATGCTAATTCAATTAAGAAAACAACGATTAAATACAAAAAGTACCTGTTTGGTGATTGATTTACTGTGTTGTGAGCAGGGGAATAGATTATCGGATAGGGAGGGATTAGGCTTTTTGTTACACACTCGGCTAGCTGTTGATGGATATGGTCTGCGACCACGAACATAGTGATTTTCACTCAAACCAGAGCAAAAGGAAACCAGCGACTGTGTCTTCTTAACTTTGTTTAAAAGAATTAGCTCAGCCACTTGAATCGCTCCCATTGGGAACGATATTTGTGAAGATCGTCGATAGTGATGTAGGCTGGAGAAATCAAATTTTGCATGGTAATGATGTAGATAAAGACGAGTGTTTGGTACGAAAGTGAGCCCGCTTCAAGTTGCTCTCCCGTTGCAAGAAAACGACTACAACTTTGTTAATCTAGAAATGCAAATGATGACTTCAAATGAAGTTAGTACCTCCCCTTGTAGTGGTCAAAAGATTTTGACCACTACATAATCTTAAATTTCATACTTGATAGATTATAAGATGGGTATTTTTTTGCTTTCAACAGCTTTGACATTCTCTTTTGGCACTTGAAGATTAAGCACTCCATTTTTAAAAGAGGCTTTTATATCTGCTTCATTTGGCCTGCAATTAAGGGTAAAACTGCGCACATACTTACCAGAGCGACGTTCTTTTCTGATCACACGTCCATCTTCTTTTTCTTCATTCTCTTCAGCTGTAGTCGCTTCAATGGTGAGTAAATCACCATCAAGTGTGACATGAAGATCCTTTTTTTCTACACCCGGTAAATCAGCATTAATTTCATAGTGATCAGCTTTATCATTGATGTCCACTCTTGGACTAAAAAAATCCAAGTCCTTTGTGCTTTCAAACATAGGGGAATAGAAGTTGTCAAAAATATCAGTCATATTAAATAGAGAGTTTCTAGGAATTAAGTTCATAATAAAAATCTCCTTTTAGAGGGGGAACTGTTCATCACGTTGATTTAGGCCAACAATCAACATGACGAAATCTTATATATTGCAGAATAATCATAACGGTTAAATAATGTACGCAACATGATGCAGATCAAATATCTGCTCAAAATGTGATGTTAATCTATGCTGTTGTTTATTATGTTAATTATTTTTAGTTATAGGTTTAGAACATACTTTAAATTATTAGAATGATATGGCTTAGAACACTCAGGTATATCTATTCATTTCCAAGTTAGTTGCTTGCATATTTCAGCTCCATAGTAAGCTACTCGGGTAATCCTCAACGTGAGTTACTTGGTATGTTATGGTTTTATGAAATGACTGAAAATTGTGTGTAGCCTTGGGTTTTCTTATCATTTCTCACTGGCTACACTCCATCGTATTCATTAAAAAGTCTCCAATATCTTCAAGTTCATAGTTGAATTTATATATTCTCAAGTTAAACAGGCAAACTTGTTTTTGCTCAACGTTGCTGGCCTTCGAATGAAGGTTTGGCATTTTTTATGTTTGGTTGAGTCGTGTTTAGCTGAGTGGGTATTGGTTAAATGGGTTTGAAGCTTGTACCTTTAATGCAGTCAATCACCTGCAGTGGACGTATGTGCAGATACTGCTTCGGGACGCTTTACGCCATCCATGGCCGCTTAACGAAAACGTCCCTGTTTTCGATACCCTCAGTCGCATCTACACTAGTTCATTCTATCTCTTCGATTTGTTTTTATGGTTCAATAATAACTTATCTTTTTACATCAATAAGATAAAAAATGTAGGATGTTATTAATCAATGACTTGAACAGCCGACTTTATCGGGCGAGCCGTTCAATAAGCTGTTATAAGTTCAGGAATATATGCATCAGATTAAGCACTCGGCAAGTCCATATCTCTATAAGATTGTATTAGATAGTGAATGTAAATTATCTGGTACTGACATAAATAAGTTCAAGAAGACAGTGAGCCAAGGTGTCGCTGTTTATGGTTTTACACCAAATATTATAATAGTTTCAAATTCACCTTATGCTCACTGGGACTCTATTTCATTGTTTGCAAAAGTTATGGATACAGGTAAGTTAGCTATTTGTAGTAATGATAATGTAAGTGGTGTTATTGAAAATATTTCTACTGAGTTTGCATCTATTAATGTAAAGCTGTTTGGTGAGAATGATATTAAAGACTGCAATGAGTGGATTACCGCCGCCGTTTAGCTTATAACAAGGTGTTTAAAACTGAACTAAAACAGTTGGTTAGGTTTCACTTCTCTCCACATTACAACCAACAATTTTAGTCCGCTTAACGCGGCGTTACACATAGAAAATTTAACCTGAAACTCACGAATTAAAATTAATGTTCCAACTCGGAAATGTCTAAAAACGATTTAGACAGTGATCAAATCATATCGTCAGTTGCTGGTGAGTCGTGCTGACCTAATCGTAACCAACTAACGGCCTAATAGTTGAGCGGCTTCTAGTATGTTAAATTCAACTTTTTAATATCTGCTAATAACCATAGTGGCTATTGCAAAATAGTCTTTTTATTAATAACTTGTTATTGTTCGGTAGGGTTTTAAGGTTCCTTTATCGCTCATTGTAAAGGGCATTTTTATAAAAGATGTGGATAGCAAATGATTGATGCGGTTTGTACTTATGGTGGTGAAAGGCACACTTTCTCAATTTTGAAATTTCAGGTGTTACCTGAATCAGAGATTGAACAATTCAGGCAATTTTTAGAATGCCCTGAGTGCAAAGGGAAGGCGTATTATCGTAAGACAAGCTCAGACGGTAAAGCGGCCTGTTTTGGCTCTAGATACCATATTGCAGGATGTGACGAAGGCCATCCTTCAACTCAGCGAGACCGAGAGACTCGACATGCCGTTGAAGTGAATCAATTCATTGCAGATACGAATATTATCAGTATTGATTTCAGGTTATTAAACACCAAAAAGCCCATTTTAGAGGTGAAAACTGTCGCCTCTGGAGCAAACCTAATCTCAAGCCGCGCCCCAAAAATCGATAATGCCAGCCGCAAACCCGCTGGCAACAATCAACAACCCAAGGTCAAAGTATTGGGGCTGGAGAAAATTCTCAATAGCCTAATGCGTGGTAGCGACTTAGCCCAGTCGAATACCTTGATTGAGCTTGATACTGGCTATCAATTCAAAGCGAAGAATTTATTTGTTAACTTTGCCGAGGCTGAGCCCAGTGCTAATGCCAAAGAGGCAAAGCCTAAAATGTATTGGGGGACGATTTCACACCTAGATAAAGCGCTTGATTGGTTAAACCCATCTGATTGTAATGATATTGGCATTCCTATCGCTAAATATAAGTCGATATTATTAGAACGTTTTAAGGTATCAGAAGGGCGTCAGTTAGAAGGTGCGGGGATTATTCTGTTTGGAAAATGTTTTTGGAACGCCAAGAAGACTCGCAAAATAATAGAACTGTGGAATGCAGACCGAATTTTCATTTCAGTACTAGAGGATTAATAACCTCATTATGGTTTGCGAATGCTAGTGTGGTTGTGAGTTACAGTGTTGGTAGACATTGCACTAAGGCTTATAAGTATTAACAAGCCCTGGGTCGATTATGACTCAGGGCTTTGTTAATCCTAACAGTTAACTGGGCTGCTATTTTGTATGCTTACTTTGGGCTAGACACGTGCCATACGTTTAAGCAGCATCAACCACAGAATAGGTAGCAGCAAGATATAGAAAAACAGCACTTTTGCACCGATATCACCGTAAAACAAGGTGTTGTTTACAAACCTGACGATGCCCATCGGATCCCATGGCATGTAATGCATATTACCGTGCAATAACATGGCAGCTAAAATCATAATGGTAATGGCAATCCATTGTCTTGCAGGCTCGTAACTTCTGATTATAAACGCAGGAATTAACGCTGCTATGCCGATACCAACAAAGTTCTGTGCAAGGTGCGCCAGCATTGGATATTCACTGCTATTAAACCACCACAATAAGTTGCCGGCAGCAGACTGGCCAATTGCCACGATAGTTAATGCATAATAGCCAATGCTAATGCACAGGCTGAGTATGACTAATTTGATTATATTCATTTATATCCCTGTAGTTTGAACATTCCGTAAACGTTTTTTGCAAAGCGTTACAGCCACGAGTAGAGGCTATTTTTGTAGTATTGCATTATATCGGCTAAATGCCGCATCAAGATCGGCAATTAAATCGTCGGCATCTTCAAGTCCAATGTGTAAGCGTATTAATGGCTTGCTGTTGTCCCATTGGGTAGCCGTGCGGATATTGTTAATACCAAAGACACCTAAAATTAAGCTTTCGAAACCGCCCCATGAAAAGCCCATTTTAAAATGGTCCATATTTTCAACAAAAGCCGTCACCGATGCTAAGTCGCCTTGCTTAAGCACAAACGAGAATAAGCCATTACCGCTGCTAAAGTCGCGTTTAAAGAATTCGTGGCCAGGGCAAGTATCGAACGCTGGGTGACGCACATGATCGACTTCTGCACGAGTCGCCAACCAATTAGCCACTTTTAAGGCATTTTTATTATGTTGTGCCATTCGCACCCCTAAGGTACGTAAGCCTCGCGCGGCTAAATACACGTCATCAGGCGAGGTGGTTTGGCCCATTAAGTAACTGTTTTCGCGCAGTTGCTCCCAATGCTGTTCATTGGCAGTAGCAGTGCCCATCATCACATCAGAATGGCCGACAATGTATTTGGTGGCTGCTTGAATTGAGATGTCGACACCCATATCAAATGGGCGAGAATTAATTGGTGAGGCCCAAGTATTATCCAGCATCACAATAACGTTATGTTCGTGGGCGATACGACTGAGCGTTGGAACATCCTGCACTTCCATGGTGATAGAACCTGGTGATTCCAAAAATAACACCTTGGTGTTTGGACGAATTAACTCACGAATGCCATCGCCAATCATGGGGTCGTAATAAGTGGTTTCGATACCAAAACCCGCGAGCATTTTATTGCATAAGTCGCGTGTCGGTTCATAGGCGGTGTCGACCATTAACAAGTGGTCGCCACTTTTTAAAAATGCCAACAAAGCGCTGCTGATCGCGCCAGCACCCGAAGGGTATAATGCAGTACCCGCGCCGCCTTCAAGTTCGCATATGGCTTGTTGAAATGCAAAATGAGTTGGGGTGCCTCGACGACCATAAAACATTTCACCGTTGGTTTTGTTTTTAATCGCAAAACGCATCTCGTCCATGGTGTCGAACACCACTGTAGAGGCTCTAAATACGGGTGGATTGATAATGCCTTTGGTGAATTTTTTTTCGCGGCCAACGCTAACAATCTGGGTGGCGAGTTTATCGTCTTTGCTCATGTTGTTACTTCCATTATGTGTAGAGTCCACGGTTTATGCTTTGCTAATTTTTATTAGAAAATATCAATGACATGGATAAATGCGCTACGGTGAGTGATATACCAAAGTTGATTATCCTAGCACCTACAAACGTAAATAAAAGCGCTTAAATGCTGTGGTTGACTATTTTTCATCACTTAAGGGTAACGTCAGGCATATTTCGACGCCTTCAATACCATTTTCTATCATGTTGCTAGCTTTAATCGTGCCATGATGGAAGTCGGTGACCAAACGAGCAATATACAAGCCTAAACCTAGATGTGGCTTGCCGTTTATATCTTGCGGCCTAATTGACACCATGGATTCAAAAATTTGGCTATTCATGTCTTTAGGCAATAAAGGACCAATATTACTGACTTTCAATATCGCCTGTTTATTGTATTGAGTCAGGCTGACAGTAATCGCGCTGGCGGGCTCATGAAACTCAATTGCGTTGTTGATCAGTTTATCCATTAATTGAGCAATATATTCCGGAACACCGTCGCAAAACAGGGTTTTATCTTCAATATGCACGGTAAATACTTGATCTGGATAGGTGATTTGATAGCCTTGCATGCAACCACTGATGACCTTCTTTAATGAAAAGTGGCAGCTTTCTGCTTGGGTTAAACTGGCTTCTAAGCGGGTAGCTTCGCTTAGGTTATTTAAAATAAGATGCAAGCGACTGACGCCTTCTTGAGCGCGATTAACATATTTTTGCGATTGGTCATCAAGTTGTTGTAAACCCAAATGTTCAAGCGAGCTGCGAACCACGGCAACTGGGGTGCGCAGTTCATGCGACAAGCGCGATGACATATTTTCCAAATAATGTGTGTACTGACCTAAACGACTGACAATACTCGAAAAGCTGCGAGACAAGTCACCGATTTCATCACGATTTTTTGAAGCGACAATTTGCTGCCTTACCCGGCCTTGGCTGTCTATGGCGAGTTCAGCCTGATCACGCAGACGACGGATGCGACTTGAAATACTGGAAGCAAAGATAAACAAGGCTAAGGTGCCCATGCTCATAATGGTCAAGATAACGTTAAACAGCTTTTCTAATGCGCGGTTACGAAGGCTGCGAATACCGTGAGTAGTTTCCTCTGCTATTACTACGCCCATGACTTTATCGTCAATCCATATTGGGCTGGCCGCGGCCAGTACCACCGCTTTATTATCTGGGGTGAGGCGCCATGTTGAGCCTTGCTTACCGCTTAATGCTTTTTCAATGTGGCTGCCGGTGAGTTCGGTAGAGTCCTGCAACGAATCGATAAAGTCTTGCGGTGGACGGGTTAATATTTTGTAGTACAGCGGCAATATATATTGCTGCTTGACGTGCTGCCAAAACGAGTCTGCTTGATTGACGTCTAGGTCATCCGCCCACGTATTGGATGATGAACGAATATCGCCGGATTTAGCCAGTACTCGGCCATGATTATCGACCACCCAAATGCGTGAGCTGTTATGGCTCATGCCTTTAATAATGCTTTCAATTTCAGGTGAGGGCACGAGTACCGTGCCTAAACTGGCGACGGAATCGGTGGCTGATGTGCCGATGATATTCACTAATTGCCGAGTTTTGGCATCGTTGACATTATGAATCGCAAAACCTAATTTACTGCCGACCATTTCCAGTGGCAGCCTGAATTCAATATTGTAACCTTGCTCTGTCTTGAGCCATTGTCCTTGAATACGCACTTCTGGACTGACGGGCATAGATTGGCTGGGATCAGCGGGTAATTCAAATGCACTTAACCAGCCACTTTGAGTGTTGGCAATAATATAACGCCTGAACTGACCATCGGGCGATTGAGTGGCCATGACTAAGTGATCGTTTCTGTCGATGCGCAAACTTTTACGGCTACGAAAAACGACATTTTGATCAGTGACATTAAAAAATCCATACAGGTAACCGCCGTATTTACCCACCATATGGTTAAAGCTGATGTCAATTGGCTCAGATTTATTACGTTGATAAAGCACATGTTCATCAGAGTAGTTTAAGGTGCGGTGTTGGTATAAGTCCCAATCTGTGAGTTTGCCATCAAGTTGGATTGGGCCCGCTAACGGGTATGCGTATAAGTCGCGACCTTCTTCAACTTGGTTTAAAAAGCTGGCTTGGTTGTCAAATAATTTAGGTCGCTCATGTAAGGCGGTGGCAAGTGCCTGAGTGGTACCTTCCAACGTTTTTTCTTGGCCATAGCGCAAGTACTTTTCCATTTCCCACACATATTCATACCCAAGCCAAGGTAGGCAGAGCAAAAACAGTGACAAAATGACAACTTTGGCGCGCAGTCCTATAGGTAAATTCATCGGTTAAATATTGTCCCAGCGATAACCCATACCATACACGGTATCGATACAGTCAAACTCGGAGTCGATAGCGATAAACTTTTTACGAATGCGTTTTACATGTGAGGTGATAGTACTGTCGTCAACGTAAATTTTGGCTTCTTGCATTAAATCTTGGCGACTGCGCACATGACCTGGATGTTTTGCCATGGCGTGTACCATCCAAAATTCGGTCACCGTCAGCTCTATTGGCAGCGATTTCCAATAAACCTGAATACGGTTGCCATCAATGGTGAGGTGACCGCGCTCGAGTAAGTTGTCTTCAATGGGGCTTGAGCCTATGAGTTCTGAACGGCGAAACAGTGCTGCAATACGCGCCAATAAATGAGGAAAACTGACATCTTTGGTTAAGTAGTCGTCAGCACCCAAACGTAGGCCACAAACGGTATCAAAGTCGCTGTCTCTGGCAGTTAAAAAGATAATCGGTAAGCTACTCGACATCGCCCGAAGTGACTGGCATAGGGTAAAACCACCATCAATTTCATGTTCCAAACCTATATCAATAATGGCTAGGTCAGGTAAACGACCATTAAAGGCGAGCATAGCTGCGGGGCGGTTTGCATAAGCTTGCACGCTATATCCTTGCTGTTGCAGGACATCTTTATAGTTTTCGCGGATAGCGGCTTCGTCTTCAACAATGGCAATTCGTTTCATGGGATGATTTCAATTAATGAGCTGATAAATAGATACAGTGCTGACTATACAGGATTTTATCAACCAAAAAAGCCGTCTACGGCAATTGCCATATTGTTGCCACATTTGATCGCCACATTGCCATTTTTGCTCCCCAATAAAGCCATCTATGAGGTGTTTAATAGCGACATAGCGTTAATCCGCAACGCATTAAATGATGCATTGATGATAACGAACGTTTTTTAAACAACCGCTAAAAGGGATTCTTTATGAAAAAGCAACTTATTGCCGCAACGATGATCACTACCATGATGGTATCAAATGTCAGCTGGGCTAACGACACTGATACTACCGATGAACGCGAACATACCGAAGAGCTAGTGGGTTTGAGCTCTGGGATTTTACTTGGTGCTGTGATTGGTGGGCCTGTTGGGGCCATTATTGGTGCATTTACCGGTACTTTTATTGGTAAGTCGGTTGGTGATGATGCTGAGCTTACCGTGCAGAAACAGCAACTGGTAGATCAAGAACAGCAATTGGCTCAAACCAATGAGCAATTAATGGCTCTGAATGCCAAGCAGCAATCCTTGGAGCAAGTGTCTGAAAAGTATTATCAATTACAGTCTAATTTAACCGAACAACAAGCCAACCAATTGCAGACGCTTAATGAGCTCACCATAGGTATGAACGTGCAGTTTAAAACCGGATCGAGCCATATTGAACCGCTATTTGAACAACAGCTAGATAATGTGGCTTATATGATGAACCTATCACCTGAATTAACCATTGATCTAACCGGTTATGCCGATCGCCGTGGTGATAATGATTTTAACCAAGCCTTGTCTGAACAGCGCTTGGCTGAAGTGACGCAATACTTAGTGATACAAGGAATAGCACGCGATCGTTTGCATGGACAAGCTTATGGCGCGACATCGCCAATGCATCAAGAACAAAATTTTGAAAATGACTTTTTTGATCGTCGAGTAACGCTCAAGTTAATGGCGCCGGGTGCTGAACTCGCGGCCAACTAAACACCGAGCACGGTTTTGCATATCGGTTTGCAAAACGCAGTGCCAAACAATGTCACTAAGTCGATTTTTCTTTTTGTTTTAATGATTACTCATGTCGGCGCAAACAATGATGTTGGCGCTTATACCCAAGCCTCCTGAAGTCAATATGAGCAGGTTGTTTGGGTATCTAAGGGTAAGGAGCTACATATGCGCCCGTTTTTTTTGATGCCACATTTTTCTGTAAAGCATGTCTATAAATTACTGTGTTTCGGTTTGTTATTTGTCATTTATGCCTGTGTTACCAGGGCATTTGCCTCACCGTCTGGATATCAAGATAATGATATCAGCCAAGGAACCTTAGTCTATTCTACCCAAAACCAAGTTATACAAGCCTTAGCGCTGGATACACAAGTGAGCATGGATGTGTCGGGTTTGCTTAATCGTGTCACGGTTAAGCAAGTGTTTATCAATGATTCAGATCAATGGGTTAACGGGCGATATGTCTTTCCGCTACCCGAAAATGCCGCCGTTGATAGCATGCAGTTACGCATAGGTGACAAGATTATAGCGGGTAAAATCCAACCTAAGAAGCAAGCATTACAGACGTTTGAGACCGCTAAAAAACAAGGTAAACAAGCCAGTTTATTACAGCAACAGCGTCGTAACTTATTTTCATCAGATGTGGCTAATCTTGCTCCGAATGAGCAGTTAATTGTTGAGATCAGTTACCAGCAACAGGTTGAATACCGCGATGGGATGTTTAGTTTACGTTTTCCATTAGCGATTACGCCGCGTTATAACCCGCAAGGGGATCATAATAGCGAGCCGCAACAGCAAACCATGCCGTCTAGCCATAATGAGGTGAAGCCTATAGTTCAAGCCCATTCTCAACTGATGGTTAATATGCAAGTAAACATAGATGCAGGGTTTGAGTTGAACTCGCTAAACAGTCTGTATCATCCAATTAAACAGTCAAGTCATGGCCATTATTACAATGTGAGCTTTGCAGGTAAACAAATTGCCGACCGTGATTTTGTGCTGCAATGGCAAGCAAATGTTGGCGCATTACCGCAAGCGGCGACATTTTATCAAACTGGCAAAACCCATGTGACAGATAATAGTAATGACTTTACTGATGCGAAAAATGTTGCAGGGGCGGAGCAAAGACAAGCCAATCCCGTAGATAATAATTTGTACTCGTTAGTGATGTTAATGCCGCCCAGTGTCGAGGTGAGTGAGCAACATCTTATCGCCAGAGAACTTATTTTAGTTATCGACACCTCTGGGTCTATGTCTGGTCAATCGATTATTCAAGCCAAACAAGCATTACAATTTGCCCTTGCTGGGCTGCGTGATATCGACAGTTTTAATATCATTGAATTTAACAGTGACGTCAGTATGTTGTCGGCAGCACCATTGCCTGCCAATAGTCGTAATATCAATCGAGCAAATCGGTTTATTCAATCATTAGACGCTAATGGTGGCACCGAAATGCGCGGTGCTTTACAAACCGCGCTGGTGGACAGTGTCCAAGCACCACAAAACGATCAAACTGCTAAGCATAACGAGTCCATGTTGCGTCAGGTTATTTTTATGACAGATGGTGCAGTGGGTAATGAACATGAACTGTACCAATTGATTAGTAATCAATTAGGTGACAGTCGATTATTTACTGTTGGCATTGGCTCTGCACCTAATTCAGACTTTATGCGCCGAGCCGCCACTATGGGCCGTGGCACATTTACCTATATTGGTGATGAGGCTGAAGTGCAGCAAAAAATTGAGCAGTTGTTACATAAAATTGAGCAACCAGTGCTTACTAATATTGGTTTGTATTACCTTGATGGCAGCGTACCGGATTACTGGCCAACAACCATTAGCGACTTGTACCAAAACGAACCACTTTGGGTCAGCATTAAATCGGCATCACACCAGCAGCAACCGATTATTGTCTCAGGTAATATCAATGGTCAGTATTGGCAACAACAGCTTGATTTTGATGATAATCAAGCAGCAAAAGGCATTGATCTATTGTGGGCGAATGCGCAAATCACCTCACTCGAATTGTATAAAGACAGTAGTAATCGTCAACGTGTTGATAAACAAGTGGAAGCGTTAGGCATCCTGTATCACCTAGTGACCAGCCAAACCAGTTTAGTTGCAGTAGACGTGACACCGGTAAATCCATTAATTGATAGCCCTATTGACGTGCAATTACAGAATCATCTGCCACATGGTTTGCAAGCGGCACCATCGTCGCAAGTGCTGCCGCAAACGGGAACCGCCAGTCGCTTATGGTTATTAATCGGTTTTAGCTTATTAGGCTTGGGCTTACTGCACTATTTATGGTTAAGACAACGTTTACCAGGGCAGGTGTTAGTGATTGAATCAGATGATTAAACGGGAGCTAAATGATGCAGCGAACTATATCACCGACCAAACACTGGATTGTGATTGTGCTGATGAGCGTGCTGGGATGCGGACTATTAATACAGGGAGGTTATATGCAAGCTAAAGCCCATTTTGCGCAATTTTTGATTGAGCGTGCCTTTGAGCAAACCTTGGTGGATAACCAACCACATAAACCTTGGTCGTGGGCCGACACTCATCCCGTGGCGAAAATGCGCGTATTGCAACAGCAAACCGATGGTTTTCAGCCCTTAGGTAGCGATCTGTATGTGCTCGCTGGGGCCTCTGGGCGTAATTTGGCTTTTGGCCCGGGTTTGATGCTAGGCGGTGCTGGGTTAGGGGAGCAGGGGAATACCATTATAGCGGGTCATCGTGACAGTCACTTTATGCGTTTACAATATGTAAAATTGGGCGACATCATCGAGCTATATAGTACCGAGGGGGAGCGAGTGTTATATCAAATAACGGCCACCGAAGTGGTGCATGAAACTGACATGAAGGTGCTTGCTCCTACGGCAGAAAAACACTTAACCTTGATCACCTGTTATCCGTTTGATCAACTCTCTGGTAATGCCGAATATCGTTATATTGTTGAAGCTAAACCTATCGATGCGCAACCGTTATATAGCTAAGCTATTACCGTCTATAAGCTTATGGTGAAGGTTGGCAAGCTTGACCCTTATGCAATAGTGATGAGTGTTAAATCTACACTTGAGTCAGTAAGCTTTTGGGGGATAAAGCTTTATCCCCCCAAAAAAAAGCAGAGTCCACTATATATTATTAGTGACTCTGCTTTTCATTTCAGACAAGCTGCGGTTAGGCTCTCATGGATTTTTCACCACGGGCTAAACCTACTACACCAGAACGTGATATTTCAATCACCTTGGTCATGTCGGTGAGCGCGTGGATAAATGCATCAATTTTATCGCTGGTGCCAACCATCTGCACGGTATAGATATTGGAAGTTACATCAACAATTTGACCACGAAAAATATCTGCAGTGCGTTTGACTTCTTCGCGTTGATCGCCTTGAGCTTTCACTTTTACTAAGGCAATTTCACGTTCAATGTGGGGTGACTCAGTAATGTTAGCCACTTTCAAAATATCAATAAGCTTGTGCAATTGCTTTTCAATTTGCTCGAGAATATTGGCATCTGCAATCACGGTAATATTTAAACGTGACAAGGTTGTATCTTCAGTTGGCGCTACAGTTAAGCTTTCAATGTTGTAACCGCGCTGAGAAAATAAACCTACCACTCGTGATAATGCGCCTGGTTGGTTTTCAAGTAATACAGAAATAATACGACGCATTAGCTTTTCTCCGTCTTGGTTAGCCACATTTCGTTCATTGCACCGCCACGAATGAGCATTGGGTATACGTGTTCAGTCTCGTCGACACTGATATCAACAAAGACTAATTTATCTTTCATTGCCAATGCTTCAGCTAGTTTTGATTCTAATTCATCAGGGTGATTGATGTTCATACCGACATGGCCATAAGCTTCGGCAATTTTGGCGAAATTAGGTACAGAGTCCATATAGGATTGCGAATGACGACCGGAATAAATCATGTCTTGCCATTGTTTTACCATGCCAAGAAAGCGGTTGTTTAAGTTAATAATTTTCACCGGAGTGTCATATTGCAGTGCGGTAGAAAGCTCCTGAATATTCATTTGGATAGAACCATCACCTGTGACGCATACTACCGTTTCCTCAGGAAACGCCATTTTAACGCCCATTGCCGCAGGCAAACCAAAGCCCATAGTGCCTAATCCACCCGAGTTAATCCAACGGCGAGGTTTATCAAAAGGGTAATACAAGGCGGCAAACATTTGATGTTGGCCGACATCTGACGCCACATAAGCATCGCCATTAGTCAGTTTGTACAAGGTTTCAATCACTTGCTGTGGTTTGATTCTGTCGCTGGTGCGATCAAATTCTAAACTTTGGCGTGAGCGCCAAATTTCAATATCGCTCCACCAAGCAGCCATAGCGGTCGCATCATTGGTGTCGTTCGTTTCATCGAGTAAATCTAACATAGCGTCTAGAATATTATCGGCAGAACCCACAATCGGAATATCGACCCGAACCGTTTTAGAAATAGATGATGGATCAATATCGATGTGCAAAATGGTTGCGTTAGGGCAATATTTTTCAACATTGTTGGTGGTGCGGTCGTCAAAACGGACCCCAATACCAAAGATTAAATCGGTATTATGCATTGCCATGTTGGCTTCATATAAACCATGCATCCCCAACATGCCTAAACTTTGTTTGTGCGTGCCAGGAAATGCACCTAAGCCCATTAGGGTACTGACCACTGGGATGTTTAAGCGCTCTGCAAGCGCCAGAATTTGTGCGTCACAACCCGAAATTATCGCGCCACCACCGACATATAACACAGGTTTTTTAGCCGCTAATAAAGCTTGCAAGCCGCGACGGATTTGGCCTTTATGACCAACAGTTGTTGGATTGTATGAGCGCATTTTTACGCTGTCTGGATAAATATAATCATGCAGTATATCTGGGCTTAAGCAGTCTTTTGGCAAGTCAATTACCACTGGGCCTGGGCGACCTGTTGCTGCAATAAAGAAGGCTTTTTTGACTGTTTCAGGAATGTCTTTAGCGTCGGTTATTAAAAAGCTGTGTTTTACGATAGGACGTGAAATACCAATCATGTCACATTCTTGGAAGGCATCATTACCAATCAAATTACTCGGTACTTGACCAGACAGCACTACTAGCGGAATTGAATCCATGTACGCGGTGGCAATCCCGGTAATTGCGTTGGTTGCACCAGGGCCTGAGGTCACTAGTACCACGCCGACTTTTCCGGTAGCGCGTGCGTAGCCATCAGCCATGTGCACGGCAGCTTGCTCATGACGTACTAAGATGTGTTCGATACCGGATATTTTGTGCAGAGAATCGTAAATGTCTAACACCGAACCGCCGGGGTAACCGAAGATATGGCTGACACCTTCATCAATTAATGAGCGCACGATCATACTCGCGCCAGAAAGCTTTTCCATGAAATACATCCTTATTAAGTTACCGTATGGTAAACAGTATCTTGTATACAACGACGGTAATCGTTTTATCAATAAGCTTGAAGGATAATTCAAACTCGAAGATTGAATATTGCTGTCGTAATATTCAATGGCTAGTTTTATCGTTACTGAAGCAGTAACTTGCCTCCATCTTATGTAAATTTATTTTTACTGCAACCCCTTTGGTTAATTATTTTTGTTTGTTGAAATAGTTTCATGTTTATGATTTTTATTTGGGGCTTGAAAGCAGTGGGTGTTTATCAATAAAGCGCTGTACTATTTATACTGAAGTTAACTGCTAAATATTAGCGACTTAGCAACCTAATTAGCGGTCGAATATGGCATTCCAGGAAGCTACTCAAGTGTATGGAGATGAAGATCGAGTTCAGCTGAGTTTCAATTCATATGGGAAATAGCGTGTTTGATTTGTTTTACTTTTGTCGTGGTCATAACGATTTTGCTTGGTGCAGTCATTTAATCGCTGCTGAGCCAGGGATTGGTGAATCAAGATTACACACTTGAATGATGGCTATATATTGGGTGGTTTTTATTACTAGCTGGATGAGTGCTGCGATTTTCTTTGCTGTTTATTGATGAATATGTGCTAAACAACAAGGCCAGAGAGTCACTGGGAAGTTGCCAGATTAGTACCTTGATCTGATCTGTATTAATCAATGAGTTAAGCGAAGGGGAGGGTTGACTGTTTTGGCTCTCTCATAAGAATAAAGCCACCGATATCGATGACTTTATTTGTGGTAATACTTTATTGATTAAAGGGTCTTATTTTTCGATAAGGTACTTTGAAAAAACTGACATAGCCCGACTAATAAAATAGCGCCAAGCATCAAGGCTGCAAAAGGCACAGCGGTACCGTCATAAAAATACGCCAGCAGTGGCCCCGCAACTGCGCCAAAACCAAAGCGTAGCGTACCAATCACTGCGGTGGCAGTACCGGTTTCTTGCTTGAATTTCATTAATACAATGGCGTCGGCATTGACTGACATCACCCCTAGCGAGCCCATTAAAGGAATAAGCATTAACACGGTAAAATGATAACTTAAATCGAGTAAATTAACGGCTAGCAGGCCAGTTGCGGCAATGACTCCGAAGAATGTTGACACATGCAACATCCGTTTGGAGCCGAATCGGCTAACCACTCTAGAGTTGACAATGTTGGCGAGCATCAAGGCTCCCACATTGGTGCTAAATAAAATCGCAAACAGCGATTTATCTAAATTAAACACTTCCATGTAGATAAAAGGCGAAGCGGTTAAGTAACAAAAGAAAGCAAATGAAGTTAATACACCGCTGGATAAATTCAGTTTGACGCCATTGCGAGCAAAGACTGTGTAGTAGCCGCCTAAAAAGGTCTTTTGACTGCGACTGCCTAGGTCTTTATCGCTGGGCATTTTTAGTTTAAATAATACTAAGACTAATAATGTGATGGCATAACAACTTTGGCTTAAGAAGATAAGATGCCAATCGCCGAGTTCCATTATCAAACTGCCCAAAGTAGGTGCAAGTAATGGCGCTAACATCATAATAAGGCTGACATAAGACATGCCTTTGGCGGTATTGTCGCCATAAATCTCTTTAATGTAGCCAGGCACCACAACCGTGGCAGCAGCACCAATCAGAGCTTGTGCAAAACGCAATATCAAAAATTGTTCAATACTGGTACTTAATGCAATAAGTAAGCTAATAATCGTGAAGCCTAATAAGCCAAATATGACCAGTGGACGTCGGCCTATCTTATCGGCCAATGGACCAAATACCAGCATACCTAATGCATAGCCCGCCAGATAAATACTCAGCGATTGTTGCACTGTCGTGATGTCGGTATCAAACCCTAAGGCCAATGTAGACATCGCTGGTAAGTACATGTCGATGGCTAAAGGAGTGATGGCGACAATCGCGGCAAGCATAGGTATTAACATCGCTAAGTGGGGAATACCCGCAGATACTGGAGATGAGTTGGACTTTGATGGCGATACCACGGGAACCTCATGTGCTTTGTGCGTTTTTGCTGCAAATGGCGAAAAATTTTCGTTAGTTTACCACGCTATGGCGCATTTTCTGAGCCTGAATTTGTAATGAATAATTTAGCTAAATAGCATTTACATTAAGGCAATAGAGTGAATTCAAATAGAACAAAAATGCAACATTTTTGTCATTAAAACTTCACCTTGATTGTCTAAGTTGTTGGCATTATTTTGCATAACTTAATTCGGAACTTTAGTTTATGAAACGCTTCCCTCAAGGTAAAACGGCACTACTGGTTTCTTCAATCATGGCCACTATGTTGCTAACGGCATGCAATGGTGACGATGGACAGGCGGGGGCTCAGGGCATGGATGGCACCAATGGAGACGTTGGGTTGTCAGCCCTGGTTGCGTTAACCTCGCTTGCTGTCGGCGATGCACAATGTCCATTCGGCGGCCAGCAAATTGAGACCGGAGTAGACATCAATAGTGATGGTGTTTTAGAAGCAAGTGAAGTTGATGCGGCGCAAACACAAATAATCTGTAATCAAGCCCATAATACTCTGAGCGCTGATTTAGTGGGGCGTTATCAATCGGGTGTTTACGGTCTTAGTGCCGCAGAAATTGTTGATTATCATCCGGCAAGCCAAAGCGCATTTGTCGTTAATGCTCAAAGCGGCAAAGTTGATGTGGTTGATTTGTCAATGTTAACTCAAGCGCCGGTTTACGCTGAAGCCGGTTACAGTTTAAATAATCTCAGCAAAAAAACGGACTTAAATATCAGTGTCGATACTGGCTTAACTTTATTAGGCGCAGTTAACAGCGTCAGTGTATCGGGTAATTTACTCGCCGCAGCCGTTGAACGAGCAGACGCCTTAGGTAATGCGACCCAAGGTAATGGCATTGTTGCATTTTATCGTTTATCAGACAGTGAGTTACCCCAGTACTTGTCATTTGTTGACGTTGGAGCATTACCCGACAATGTCGTGTTCAGTCCTGACGGTAGCATGTTATTAGTCGCCAACGAAGGTGAGCCAAATAGTGCTTATGATATCGACCCTGAAGGTTCTATCGCGTTAATTGCAATCACTAATGGTGTGCCTGCCACAACGGCTACCCTAATCGATTTCAATGATTTTAATGTTGGTGGTTCACGTAATGCAGAACTGAGTCCATTGATTAAGATCAATGGCCCTGGAGCGAGTGTCGCGCAAGATTTAGAGCCTGAATATATTGCCGTGTCGCCAGACAGCCAAACTGCTTACGTCAGTTTACAAGAAAATAACGCCATTGCAGTGATTGATATCAAGGCGGCAGCGGTAAAAAATATTATTGCTTTAGGGCTTAAAAACTTTGGCTTAGACGCCAATAAAATCGATGCCAGTGATAAAGATGATGCCATAAATATACAGGCTTACGCTGGGGTGTATGGTATGTATCAGCCAGATACGATAGCCAGTTATCGCTGGAATAATACTGATTTTATTGTCACCGCCAATGAGGGGGATTCACGAGATTACGCCGGTTTTTCCGAAGAGGCTCGTGCTGCAGATCTAAGCTTAGATCCAAACCATCCACAATTTGCCGCAGCGCAAGATAAAACACAGCTTGGGCGCTTAAAAGTCACCACCAGTATGGGTGATGACAACAATGATGGCTTAATGGATAAAATTGTTGCTTATGGCGGGCGTTCATTTTCGATTTGGACTACTGATGGCCAGCAAGTATTTGACAGCGCTGGTGATTTTGAACGAATTACGGCTGCGATATTGGCAATGAACTTCAATAATAATAACGATGAAAACAAAGGTGATAGCCGCAGTGACGATAAAGGTCCAGAGCCAGAGGCACTCGCTCTTGGCCAAATAGGCTCACGTACTTATGCCTTTATTGGTTTAGAGCGTACCTCTGGATTTATGATTTACGATATTACTAATCCATTTGCCGTATCGTTTGTCGATTATGTCAGCAATCGTAACTTTGATGCTGATTATGTCATTGATACCGATACTGGTGAGGTTGAAGGTGATGCGACATTAGCAGGTGATTTAGGCCCAGAAGGGATGAAGTTTATTGCCAGCCAATATAGCCCGACAGGCTTGCCATTGTTACTGATTGGTAATGAAGTTAGCGGCACCACAACTGTGTATCAACTGCAATTACAGTAATGCATTGATGCTTTTTTATCGCCAAAGCGAATGAGCGTGTTGCGATTTTGAGTGTCTAACAAGCCGAGCATAATATGCTCGGCTTTTTTTGCTGCGTATGTCCTATCCTGAAATATGTTTATTTATCGCAGGTGAATATGTCGTAATTAATTTGAAATAAAACTATGATAACAACCTAGATTATAAGTATTGAGGTTGTTGTGGTACTGAGTCGTTTGTATGATTTTATGCCAGGTTTAGAGACCTTCTCTCGTTACGAGCGAAGCTGGCTCAAGGATGATGTTCGCGCCGGTTTGTCTGTTGCCGCGGTTGCGTTACCTGTGGCAATTGCTTATGCGCAATTAACCGGAGTGAATGCCGCGGTGGGGTTGTACTCTTGCGTGTTACCTATGATCATCTACGCTTTATTTGGCACCTCAAGACAACTTATTGTTGGTCCCGATGCGGCAACTTGTGCGGTTATTGCTGCGGTAGTGACACCTTTAGCGGCCGGCGACAGCCTTAAACATTGGCAATTAGTGATGACCATGACTGTGATGACCGGTTTTTGGTGTTTAATCGCCAGTCGATTTAAATTAGGTGTATTAGCGGACTTTTTATCAAAACCTATTCTAATGGGACTACTCAATGGTGTCGCCATTACCATTATTGTCGGCCAATTTTCGAAAATATTCGGTTTTACCTTTGATGAAAAATACTTACTTGAACGCTTAGGTGGTGCGCCAAGCTATTTGTCGCAAACCCATATTCCGACGCTATTGATGGCCATCCTTACCGTAATTGTCTACTTTGCAATGAAACGCTTTAAACCAACTTGGCCAGCATCAATGTTTGCTATTGCTGTTGGCGCCGCTTTAGTGTGGCTTTTCCACTTAACCGACTATGATATTGCGGTGATTGGAAGCGTGGCAGGAGGAATGCCATCATTTCAAACACCAGTGTTTAATATCGGTATCGCTCGTGAGTTAGTCATGCCGGCACTCAATTTAGCGATGGTGAGCTTTGTCAGTATGATGCTTACCGCCCGCAGCTTTGCTGCTAAAAATGGTTATGACATTGATGCCGATAAAGAGTTTAAAGCCTTAGGTTTGGCCAATATTGCTTCTGCTCTCTCGCAAGGTTTTGCCGTTAGTGGCGCAGATTCTCGTACGGCTGTAAATGATGCTAATGGCGGAAAAACCCAATTAGTGTCCGTGATTGCGGCGGTATTGATCGCTATTGTGGCGGTGTTTTTAACCACGCCGTTAGAGTTTATTCCCAGTGCAGCATTGGGCGTTGTGTTAGTGATAGCCTCAATACATCTTATCGATCTGAAAGCGCTGTGGGGATTACGTTTACGCGATCGCCAAGCATTTTATTTGGCCTTAACGACTTTCTTTGCTGTTTTGTTTATTGGTGTTATTCCCGGAATTACCCTTGCGGTGCTATTGGGATTATTTCAGTTTTTACGAACGGTCATGCGACCAACAGATCAAGTGCTCGGGCTTGATGCCAAAGGGATTATTCGTAGCGTTGATAGCAGTGATAAAGCCGCATCTGTGCCAGGTGTGTTCATTTATCGATTTAATTCTCCACTGACTTATTTTAATGCCACCTACTTTAAACGACGTCTGCTTGAACGATTTGCTCGTCAGAATCAACAAGAAACCATTGAGTGCGTGATTATCGATGCGGTGCCATGTTTTACCCATTTAGATTTGAGCGTAATGGCCATGTTGACCGACATCAATGCATTATTGCGTAAACGCGGAGTGAGTTTGGTATTGGCAGGGCGTAAACGACAATTAATTAGTTGGTTTGAACAAACCGATATGGTGTCTGGAGAAGAAGGCATTACAATTCATTCAGACTTATATCTCGCGTTAAAGATGCACCAAAGTCATGTTGCTGCTTATGAGTCCCAACGCTTAGATGATGCTGATCAGGATGGTTCGACAGAGGTGATACTGTCACATAGCCAAATTTAACCATTAGGGTTCGCTGTTGATGTGTGTTAGGTTTGATTAAGTTAATGAATTTAAATGCTTTTAATAAGTGTTGTTCAGAGCGTATTTATTATATAAAATCGCCAAAAATAACCAAGGTATGGCAATCATACCTTGTAATGACGCCCCCTCGAAAATCAGGCCCTTAATTTCCTTCCCGGGCCCTTGAGTAAAGTAAAAAGCGTAGTCTTTCTGTTGGATGTGGCATGTATGGTTTCGCAAGTAAGTGAAGCAATGCTGGATGTGATCGCAGATGCGTTAGTCGATAAAGGGTATATCCTCTTATCAGATATCATTCCTGATTATGTAAGTCTGGCCTTGCTTGAAAAAGTGCAAGCTCAGCGCGATATTGATTTTAAACAAGCCGCCGTTGGTCGAGGTCTTGAGCAACAAATTAATCCTGATATTCGTTCGGATAAAATTAGCTGGCTAGACAATCAAGACCCTATTGACCGTGAATATTTGTCGATGATGAGTCAACTTAAAGATGGCCTTAATCGTCGTTTGTTTATGGGGCTATTTGACTTTGAAAGTCATTACGCAGTTTATGAGCCGGGGGCATTTTATAAAAAACACCTCGATGCGCTGCACGGCAGCCAAAACCGCATTTTATCGACAGTCTTTTTCTTAAATTCTGACTGGCAGGAAAACGACGGTGGTGAGTTGATTATTTATGATGAATCTGATTTACCTCTAGAAGTGGTTAATCCTAAAATTGGAACCTTGGTGCTGTTTTTAAGTGAACGTTTCCCTCATGAAGTGAGACCGACAATGAAAACTCGCAACAGTATTGCTGGATGGTTTAGGGTTAGTCACGCTAATCATGGTTTTTAATCATATCGCTGTCAGCCTGGTGCTGTGATAAGCCCTTTTTAAGATAATCTTTTAGTCACAACAGAAAACAATGTTTTTAGAATATCAATAAAAACATTGTTGCCGTTGGCTGTATATCTATATGCAGTTAAGGTAATGTAACCTATCAACAACAGGAGCATTAACTTGAGCTGGATTAATAGACAAGATTGCTTAATTGGCGAGCATGTTATTTTAGAACCATTATCATTAGACCATGTTCCTAGTTTAATTTTAGCTGCTAACGACGGTGAATTGTGGACCTTATGGTACACAAACATCCCCGATGCTTCGGGAATGAAAGCGTATGTCGAGTTTGCACAAGCCTGTGAAAACCGAGGCGAAGCCGTTGCATTTGCAGTGCGTGATAAAGTGTCTGGTAACATTGTTGGTAGCACTAGAATTTGTCATTGGGATCAACCCAATCGCAGACTTGAAGTTGGCTACACTTGGTATGCTAAATCCTATCAGCGTACGGCCATAAATACCGAATCTAAGTTATTAATACTCCGTTATGCTTTTAATACCTTAGACGCCATAGCGGTTGAATTTAGAACTCACAGGCATAATCTTGCCTCACGAAATGCGATTGAACGACTCGGTGCCAAGCAAGATGGCATATTACGCAATCATAAAATCCTAGCTGATGGTACTATTCGTGACACGGTCGTGTTTTCGATTCTTGAAACCGAATGGCCTCTAGTGGAACCGTTTTTAACATCACGTTTAACGCATTATCAATCTTAACATTACCGACTAATTTCTAAACATGAAGGGAAAGAACCATGAATAAATCTGCTATGTGGATTTTTACTGTATCGGCACTTTGCGCCAGCATGACCGCACGTGCAGAAGATGCTGCAGAAAAGGCATTTACTGATGAGTTAATCGAATGTGCAGCTTATTATCAAATTAGCTCTGAAGCGATTGGTGCGATGAATGCACCACAAATGAAAGCAGTCGGAGACCGTTTAAAAACGTCCGCAGTTGATGCGGTTGCTATTGCGGGAAAGTATCGCGCGCCTGCGCAAGTTGAAAAAGATGTGATTGCCGCTAAACAACAGCAAATCGATAAATTAGCTGGCTCGAATAACTTAGGTGGACTGATGGCAAAGTACAAAGATTCTTGTAAATCCATTGTCACTGAACCACAAAAACGCTTAGATTATTGGACTATGGCGACCATGTAATGGCGTCATATTAAGTGAATATAAATAACCACGTATAGTTTTCTATCGTGGTTATTTTTTTAGCCATTGCCCTTGGGGCGTTTGGATCATATGCCCAGGTTCTGCTGCTTCAATGGCTTTTTGCGCCGCGAGTGTCGCGACTTCATCAATGCTCACGCTATGTCGTTTGGCGATAGATTGATAATAGTATTTCCGTTTAGCATTAACGGATAATACTAGCTGTTTTGCCTCAGGAGTGTCGATAATTAACCCTAAATAACCATTCGGTTGCTCACCCACTATTCTTGCTGCTTTAGCCTCTTGCAATGTCATTGACCACGCACTCGCACTCCATAATAAACTGGTTAAGCATAGTGCTGTAGCGAAAGTGAAAGTTGATTTCATCTTGATCACCTCTGCTTAAAATAACTCATCATTTTCGAGTAAATTATTGAGTTCTTTATCCACTCTAATTTTAATTTCATGCTCAATTTTTACATTTAAGTTAATCACGATAGGCTTATCGGGCGGTTCTATTTTTACTGTTGGCGTACAAGCTGATAGGCATAACGATGCCATTATGGTGCTGATACTGATTAAATATAGCGATGAATATTTCACGTAGACGATCCTTTTATGCTGCTATTGGATTTTTGTTTCAATCTTGTTTTGTAGTTGATTGCCAATCTGGGTGCTTTTGTATAATTGAATCAGGTTCTCTTGATGAGTGTAATTGAGGTGGACAGGTCGCTCAATTCCGCGGCTGTTACCTTTAACACCCAAGTTAAGCACGGCATCTCCATTGGGCGTCATGTCAAATGTGCTCGCCAACTCAGTGTAGTTAAGATGCTCAAGTGCGGTAAATACCAATCCAAGATAGGGTTGAGATAATTCTAGTCGATCTATGGCAGGATTTCCGGCTACTTCAATTAATCCTCCAGGCTTACGCGCTGCAAGTTTGCCACCGGATATTGTCACTTTGCCATCTGTTAATTCTGCTGGAAGTACGCCATCAAATAAGCCATTGGCTTTAACTCCTACTTGGGGTTGTTCTTCTAAAAACTTATCTAAACTAAGACCTTGTAATAACAAGTATCCATAAGATTTATCATGCAGTTTAAGCACAAATTCAGGTAATAGAAAACGTCCATCCAGCATGTCGCCACTGGCGGTAAGATTGATGTTAGTCTCACTTAATCCGGTAACCTGTTGTAACCAGTTGGTCGGCAGTTTATTGCCATCTTTATTGAGTTCAATATTGGCATTAACATTTAAATTAGTGAGCGATAAGCCGATTTTAGCTTGCTGTAAACTGATTGCCGTTTGTGGACAGACAAGCTTACTGTGAGCAAAGTGTTTTGCATCTGCGGCCGTATTCGGTGCATCGTAAGTTTGTTGCCAGTTAAATTGGCATTGAGCAAAAACTTCACCGCCGTTAAATGTTTTATCTTGCCATTGCCCAGATAAAGACGATAACTGCTGTTCAATCTTCATCTCAAATTGACTACTATTGTCTATTTCGCTTAAGGCAAATCCAGCAATGAGTTTACTGTGGCCCTGTATAGTAAAGTCATTCGGCAAGGGTTGGACTTTTTGCAATGTATTTAGTGCGGTTTCAATGTCGGTATCGAATGTCCATTGTCCTGCTAGTGATAAGGGGCTTTTCTTATCCGCAAATTTAAGCAAGTGATAGCTGCTTAAGGTAAGAGTATCCAGTTGCCATTGCTCATTACCGATTAATAGTCCTTTGGATAAGTTAAGTTGTTGAATGACATTTAACTGGTTTAGCGCAAGCAAAGGTTGGCGGCGATTGTTGCCGATCTGTTTGGTGATGTCGAGTTGATTGACACGCCATGCTATGTCGTTAGTCGCTGGGGTTTGTAACCACTTGTCTAATGACGTTTGTAAAGAGTCATCTCTATGTAATCCAAGGGATAACTTTTGGTTAAACGCCACCTCAGCTTTATTAATCACTCCCTCTATGGTCGATAATGCGTTTTTGCCTGCGTGCGTTGCTTGCTGGCCAATAAGCTGACCAATTTGAATCTTGAAAGGGGCCAGATCAATTTGAGTCGTGTCTGGTTTGAGCACTATAGTCGAGGTGTCATTGACCGTAAGCCCAAATGTCTCCCATTGCGCCGACGTTGTTTTGGTTTGTTTAGTTTGCTGTTGATTCTCACTGGTTACACTGCGTGAAATACTACTGTGATTGATGGCAAAACTAGAGCTTGAATCTAACGATAGCGCGAGTTGATCTTGTTGTTGCGATATTTTACCGACTAAATGTAGTTTAGCCTCTGACAATAACAGCTGATCTAAAGCAATTTGCGGAAATAAAGCTTTAATATCAACAGTACTTGGAGCTGAAGGCGATGCTTGTAAAGCCGCCTTTTGATTTGTGCCAGTTATGGGATCTGTTATCCGAGTGTCGTCAGTGGCGAGTGTTACTGCTTGCTGTTGTTCGGTTTGGTTTATGGCGGCATGCGATGATAAAGCCATATCCAAGTCAAAATCACTGCTAAATTGTTGGTGACTATTCAATGTTGTATGGGCCAAGGTTAGCTGACTTTGCAGTAGTAATCCCTCAATGCTCAGCTTCAAGTCCGGCAGTGTTATTTGTAACGGTAACATATCATTTTGTAAGGGAATAACCGCTTCGATAGGGGAGTCCATGTGCACATCAATATGGGCCTGCTGAGAAGCGAACTTAGGCGTAAGTTGATCAATAGCATGTATTATTTGATTATCATGATCACCGGCAAATAATCTAATCAGCTTATTTCTGTCTTGTTCTGTTGGTGACAGTTGATAGTTAATGGGCGCTATGTTGAGTTTAATCGCGAACGCGTTAGTGGTTTTGTTGTCGGTTAAGGTTGTTGATATTGGGTAGTTACCCATATTTAGCATTAATTTAATTGGCTGCTGCGGCGCAAAATATACACTTGGCCACAGTGGAGAGTGCAAGGATAGTCCATCAATTGATTGTTGGCTGCTGATTTCACCGCTCATTAAGTCAACTTTACTATGGGCTGTCCACTGGCCTTTCACTGTGAGTTGTTGCTGACGGATGGGTTGCAGTATTTGTGATAACTGTTGCTGTAAGCCATTAAGCATATTATTAGCTTGTGCTTGTTGTGACTGCTTGCTATTTAATAAATGTAAATATTGATCTAATGACTCAAGCCCCTGATAACTTAAGCCCAAATCAACCAGCGTATTAAATTGCCACGCTTGTTTATCTAAGGTGGCATCAAGATTAAATAATGGAAAATCATTAAAGCGCCACAAGGTATTTAACTGACCTTCTGGGGTTAATGTGAGCTTGTCCATTTTTAACGTATTGTGCTGTGGATCATCTTTATCCAGAAGTGGCAGCTTAATGTTAATCTCGCCTAACTCAATCATGGGTAATTTAGCCAAGTTGAGCTGCATTGACGCCGGCGATTCTTCTGTTTGTTGAGACTGACGAATAAAGAAACTGTCGCCTAAATCGACATAAACACTGTGTGTTTTGATACTAATAATGTCGTCAGCACTGATTTGTTGATTTTTAAGAATTTGCAGGCTATCTCGCAGCTCAAGGTTAAATTCTTGGATAGCGATATGACTGTCTTCCACTTTCAATACTAATCTAGGAATATAAATATGGTTAAACGACACATATTCGGCATCAAAGTTAAGCACTTCGATATGATTGTCGGCGAGTAAATTATTGAGTATTTTGACTGTAATGGGTTTGGCATTTTCGAAAATGATCCACACTAAGGCCACTGTACAAAACAGCACAAAGAGTAAGATTTTGTTAACGGTCAAAATGCGCAATAGTGACTCACTTTACGTTTGCTTGGTTAAGGCCATATGTGTTTGTTGGTCATGTATTTTTACATGACCTTGACTGTGATTACTCATCGCGACACCTTGTTGATTATAAGACATTTAGCGACATAAATTGGCTCATAAATGCTATTGCCAAAAAGAGGCTATTTAACGGTATAGCGATTAAAAAGTGAATTAGTTTAGCATGTTATTAGCAGTAGATTATTAAAATATAACACATTATTAATCTGTGGGCAGTTCAACTTTTAAGACGTATTTAGCTGCAGGTCGTGACAATTTGATGCCAGACAGAGTTTGCCAAGTGTCATGATGCATCGAGTGTGAGCGATAATGCACGAGTAAGTAACCACAAATACTGCCGCAAGCGGCGGTTAAATAATCTTGCTTATTTGATAGAAGACGTTTTTATCAGGAGTGGAGTTATTTAGCGACTGTGTCTCTAAAAACGGTGTTTCTTTAACGATGTCTCTTAGGCTTGTGCTGCATTTGCTCAATCAAGTGTTGAGCCGTTTATCTCGAATAAATGTTCACCATAAAAGTTCAACTGTATCTGAGTTTCATGTGGTATTTAATTCAATAAAAAAGGCGCATATGAGCGCCTTTTTATTGCCGATTAAGAAGGCAAGCTTTTTCGTTTAGCCTATCAAAGGTTCAACAACCATGTGTTGTAGTTCAATTGGGGCTATGGCATGTAGAGCATCCATTGCAGCACCCACTAAAGTGATTTTCCCTACCGATGATTCAACTAATACAGCACGCTTAATCTCGCTATATTGGCGGTTATTACGGATCAGATTTGATAACGCCATTTGCATAGGCTGCATTGATGGATTAAATGCTGCACTTTCAGCATAGCGACCACAGAAAGTGGCGCCATCCTTGGTTTCAAGAACTACAGCGGCATTATTGTTGGTGTATGGCGCATAACTTAGGCCCATTTGATCAATGGCTTCGATGATCATTGGGTCATCAGAATCACAATTAAATTCTTGCTGACGTTTACTTAATAGCGGCATGGTGACATCTAAGTCAGCAGGGCCAAACGCATAAGGCAAATAGTGTGCTAGTGTTTTAGTTTCTTGCTCTGGCAAATGAATTCTAATCTTACTGCCATTGACTAGCTCATTCATAAATTGGCGACAGTGGCCACAAGGGCTGAAGTTGACAATAATATCAACAATTTCTGTTTCACCGGCCAGCCAAGCGTGGCTGATTGCACTTTGTTCAGCGTGTACGCTGTGAAATAGCGCTTCTCCGGGTAATTCTAAATTAGCGCCCATGTACAAGTCGCCACTGGCACCTTTTGCGATAGCGCCTACGTAGAATTCGCTGATAGGAGGGTTAGCCAGTGCAGCTGCAATAGGTAATAAATCCATTAGCACTTGTTGTTCTGGTTTGCCGCTTGCTTTTACAAGCTCAGCAAATTGAATCGCATCAATATGACCACAAAATTGCTCATGAAGTATTGGCACAAGTGCGGTAGCCAAAGGCTTGTCTAGTTGAGTAATGCTCTCTAAAAATCGATTTTGCATTCCCTTATCCTTAGATGAAATAAATTGTGTAAAGTGAAAGTTCACTATAATGATTGTAAATATTGGTATAGGGCTTTTAATAGCTTTTGTTTGTGTTCATTCTCGCTGGTTTCTTCGACCAGATTTTCGAGTTTTATCACATAATCAGCATTCGATAATCGTTGTTGACAGAAATCTCGCCATTTACGAGCTTCACTGTCGCTTAATGTTTCTGGGTAATTACGGGCCCTAAAGCGAAACAACATTTCATTGATACGAGGATCATCAAACTGCAATGCTAATGCGGCTAAATTATGGGGTGCTGTATGGCAAATAATGTCCATTTTCGTTTTATCGGCATGGCTGAAAAAACCACCGCTATAGAGCATTAAATCAGGATCAGTAATCGGTTTACGGTCTGATTCAAGTTCGAAGACTTGGTTCAGTTTTTCACGCAATTCTGGGTGATTTTTCAGGCGTTTATATTGCTCGCGTGCAAATGCTTTATCAAACTGTAATTTTTCTGTTACCTCATCGTCAAGTAATTTTGGTGAACCGATAAACGGGCACTTGTTCAGATGAATTTGTTTAAGTGGTATCGGCAGCTCGTTTTCAGCCAGATTTTGACGCGAGGTGTACATACGATCGCTGATTTCTTGGGCCGACAAGGCTAACAAGGGAGAAATGTCCATCGCCAAATTAACGCAGATCACTGCATTTTTATTCGTTGGATGATAGGCCACTGGTGCAATCAATGTGGTACAGCCTTGCAGCGCACTAATTTTTGAACTGACATGAACCAATGGCTGCATTTTTAGCACATCAATATGATCCGCAACCGCTTGTTTACGTCTTAAGTTAAAATAATATTCATACAGTTTAGGCTGTTTTTGCTTGATTAATTTAGCCATAGCGATGGTGGCATAAACATCTGACATAGCATCATGAGCTTTTTCATGACTTAAGCCATTGGCTTGAGTGAGAAGTTCGAGCTTAAAACTCGGTGAGCCATCTTCTTTCATTGGCCAATTAATTCCGTCGGGACGAAATGCATAGCAAGCACGAACTAAATCAATAATGTCCCATCTCGAATTACCGTTTTGCCACTCGCGTGCGTAAGGGTCGATAAAGTTACGATAAAAACCATAACGACTGACTTCATCATCAAAACGTAGTGAGTTGTAGCCTACAACACAGGTGTTTGGTTGACTAAATAAGCCATTGATACGTTTCATAAACTCAGCTTCTGGTATACCTTTAAGGTTAGCCAGTTGCGGGGTTATACCTGTAATGAGTATGGCTTCGGCAGCAGGTAAATAATCTGGTGCAAGTTTACAATAAAAGGTTTCAGGCTCACCAATAATGTTCAATTCTAGATCGGTTCGAATACCTGCAAATTGTGATGGTCGATCTTTACTTGGATTCGCCCCAAAGGTTTCGTAATCGTGCCAAAATAGGGATGGTTGATTATCATGATTTATGTTCATTTATTTTTACTCATTTTTCTATTTAACATCATGTAAATCATGATTAATTCCATTTTAAACCACTTTATTCAATTTAATTGAATTTGCTTTGCTATTAGGGCATCTGTGTACATGCCTGTGTACATATTTTTAATGTGTCATAAACTCTATATATCAATACTAAATATGTACGCAGGCTCTAAAAATGTCTTTATCTGACTCACTGTTACGCTCTATAAACGGCAAACCATATTCAGGTAAATCTGAGCTTTCAGACCGCGATGGTTTAAGTGTGCGCATCAGTCATGCTGGCACCATTACCTGGTAGTATCGCTTTCGATTTCGCTCGTCGCCAGGGCGTTTAACCTTAGGTCGATACCCTGATGTCAAACTGGCTGAAGCTCGAAAATTGATACCAGAACTTAGAAACTCATTAGCGAATGATACAGATCCAAGAGTGTATTGGAAACAACGCAATACCCGAAGAGGCAGATCAACCGTTAGGTGCTGTTATGAACAATTCCTATTAAAGCAAAGTAATTCTTTAAAGCCTGGTACTGTAGCAACATATGAGTCATGTTTTAAAGTTCATCTGTTTGCTTGGTTTGAAGACCGGTTAGTAGAAGATATTACTCTAGGTGAATGAATTGATTTCTTTGGTCAAAAGTCGAAGAAGAATAGGGTAACATCTGGTGCAATTCTCAAACAGTTGAAAATAGTTTTAAATTGGTCTGTTAGGCGTCAGTTGATCTCCAACGTTGATGTGCTCCAATTAAGAGTATCTGATATTGGTTCTGCTTCAACAGTCGGTTCAAGAGTCCTAACTATTTTAGAGTGCGGTAAAATAAATGGGTCCTTCTGGCTCGGTGCACTGCGGGGGGACAAGCGCAGTGCTTCACTACATATGAAAATTTTAGGGGGTTGCGTTGTTGTTTTATAGACTTGATCTCTGCTATTCAATTTCACCTAAAAAATAAACCTATTAAGCTAATGAATTAATAGTGTTTTACCCTACATTTGATGATGCACAATTCCACTCAACTTTTGATCGTCTTAAACCGCAACTTTTGATCGCCTAAATCTTTGTGTCCATAGCTTTAGTTTGCTGCTACTTTTAATAGACTGGTTACATTAATGTAATACTAGTTCACTAGTTAAGGATGACTATGAGTAACGCCACAGAATTGTATTGTATTGAATCCACCTCTGACACTTCTATCATCGAAGAGATCATTCAAAATGAGTTGAAAAGGGCCGACGGCTTACCCCAAGAGTTAGCGGTAAAAGTTTTTGCCAAGGACAATAGTATATGCTGGGATTTCGATGATTCTATTGCCATTTCTTTTGAGCAACAAAAAGTATTAGTAAAAATCGTGCACAATGCATTTGACTCAGTAAAGCAGATAACTTACTAAATATATTAAAAAATACAGACTTATGCCTTGCAAACAGCGCAACGCATAAATACTAAAACGTTAGTGAGAACATGAAAAAATTCAGCATTTTGCTTTTATCCATAATTAGTCTTTTTGCCATCGCAGGAAATAGTAAAATGATTCATAACAATGTTGAGCGTCTACAGAAGCTTGAAAAGTTGTTAATTGAAAAGAAATTTACTGCTGATGAAAAGCTTTTTTATCCTGGGGCGCCTTCAGAAGAAATTAGGGCAACATGCGAACAAGCAATAAATATCTTGATCAAGGCATTAATTGATATTCCTGAAACAGGTATTACGAAAGATCAATTTTGGGGACTCCTAGAAAAAGCCGCGGAGCTTTATAAGCAATTTGACTCAGAAGAAATGGACCGAGGCTTAACTTATATGGAAGAAATAATGGACATTTACGGCATCGAAAGTTCAGGTGGTAGATTAAACACTTGGAGGTATGGGGTTGACCCAGTTAATTCTCACTAACATGTTAAATCATCGGAAAACCACTCACTGGCTGCGCCAAAGCGTTCGCGTTTTCCGCTGTTTAAAGCGTTATGCGTATTCGCAGGTATTAGGCTCAAATTAATGAAGCGAACACAATTTGATATTCTCAGGCAGTGTTACGATGAGCTAGCCTATGAACTTAAAACAGTTGAACACGATCTTATGCGGGATTTGTTGAGAGCTTGGGATGTGTCTTTTAAACAGATGGATAATTATTTGCTATCGAAACAAGTCACAAAATCTCAAGTTAGTTCCGGGCTGCGGCAGGGCTTAAAAGATTTACCAGAAATATTTGATGATTTACCAGAATCTATTCGAGAGACGGCTCTGGCGAAGTATAAGTTGGTGATGTCGAAATATGAGTAAAGTCAAAATAGATCCACAGCCGAGAGCTGGCATCAAAAAAAGCAAATTTCTATAGCATAAAGCTTACCCATTAACCTGGACTCGACATCGGCCAAGTCCAACAAGCGGTTTGTGCCATGCAAACAGCGCAACGCACAAATACTAAAACGTTATACACAAGGAGTTTGTAAATGCCTTTTTCCGCCAAAATGACTTTAATGTTGCTTTATTTGAGTTCAGGAGTCAGCATTACTCTTGCTGCATGGATGATGTTAGTCGTAGAGGCTAGGCCATCAACTGCAGTTTCACAGTTAATTTCTGGAGCAGCCTTTTTTTGGGTGGCTTCTGCTTTGAAAAAGCGAGATGAAAAATCTTTGATTATTGGTTTAATAGGGACTGGTGGATTCCCTCTTTTTTGGCTTTGGAAGGCTTATGACCAGTATTTTTACGATCTTTCTCTCTTTGATGCATTTAGAGTTTATCCGATATTGGGAATATATATCATCCCCTTATCTGCACTGATTTTTTTGCTATTACCAGCCTCAAAAAGCTACTTTAGACCTAAACACGAAAGTTGCGTATAACAAACCTCTAAATTCAGATTCACCAAGGCTGTCATGCCATTTGCTGAGCAAATCGCCCGCCAGCACTCGGTTCACTTATTAGCAGGGCGTTGAACTAAGCCTCTGCGCGGAGCGAAATGCTGACTCAATAGAGTGTATTAACCTCATTGAATCAGTTAGACTTAAAAAAATGTGATGGAGCACTATAATGACAAGGGAATTTCAATTGAACACATACAAATCAAGTCTCATAATCAATTCAACATTGCTTTGCAGCCCAGAGCTAGCATCAAAAAAAGCAAATTCCTATAGCATAACTTGTACCCATTAACCTGAACTCGGCATCGGCCAAGTCCAACAAGCGGTTTGTTCCATGCAAAGCGCGCAACCCACAAATACTAAAACGTTATGTGTACGGACTATGAATAAAGTAGATCTAGCTGAAGCAGGTAAAATATTAGCATCCGAACTTGATGAGCTTTCAAGGGATTATCATGTTAAGTCAGACCAACATGAAATTTTGATTTGGGAAGCCGATATTCTAAGGGCTAAGGCACAAGACTTAATAGAGAACTGCGGCCTTAGTGAAAACCTTCAAGCCTCAACTTTAATTAGCAAGTGGGGTGATAGCTTGGCTAAGAAAATTCCAGTCATTGCAAATAAAGTTAATAGCTTTCATAAAGAATATGCATCAATCAAAAACACATAACACATATGAGCCTCCCGCCAGTCAATAGGCGAGCCTAACTTATTTGACTGCTTTTGCAGTCAAATTAAAATCAATCAACAAATTCATCTACTTCGTCTGTCATTTAGCTGTCAAATCATCGTGCTTTTAGCAACAACAGCATGCAAACACGTATAGAGGCTCTCTTAAGGCGATCTTATCGCTGCCTGACTCTTTTCACTCCTTTGAAATTTCAGGGGCACTAGACATTTATCGGTTAACCCTAAGATGGCACTATTCAAGTCAGAGGTGCTTTTTGCACAGTTAGTTTCAGGCTCATTTAGGGTGTAAACGACTTTGTTGATTGTATTTATTAATGCGCGCCAATAAGGTGTCATTCTTTATAAAATCAAGTGCAGGCGATGTAGCTTAAATAGCATTTGGCATAGTGATGATGGTGAGAAG